>NZ_JBJGYO010000004.1:0-276340 GCF_054050035.1 Geodermatophilus sp. SYSU D00815
CACCGAAGCGGGTTCACCGTTCGACTTGCATGTGTTAAGCACGCCGCCAGCGTTCGTCCTGAGCCAGGATCAAACTCTCCGTAGATGTTCAATCACCGGCTGAGAACCGCGACCTGACAGATCGCGATATCCATCAACCAAAGGAATCCCCACCCGAACCCAACCGGGCCCGAGCATCCGGGGGTTGTTACTTGGCACTGACTTTCGGCACGCTGTTGAGTTCTCAAGGAGCGGACGCGCGCGATCTCCGGCCGTTTTGCGGCCTTTGTTCGCGGCGGTGTCCCCACTGTACACCGGGCTCCGCAGCAGTCGCGCCTCAGGGGCTCGGCCGGCGGTTTCCCAGGCCTCGCGGCCCGGTCCGTTCTCGCTCGGTGCAGGAAGAACCATACACGTCCCCGGAGGGGCGTGCACGGGGGGTCCCGGAGGCCCTTCCCGTGCCCGGGGCGCAGCCGTCGGCCGCGCGTTCCGGGCGGTCGGTCCAACGCGTCCGTCCCCGGCGGCATTGCGCGCCGCGTGTCTGCGCAGGTCTGGTGCGCAGGGCGGCGATCGGTCACCGGAGGACGAGCGGTCGTCCCCGACGTCCCCGGGACCTGTCAGACCGCGCGGACGAGTGGCGCAACGCACCCGCCCCGCGGTCTCGTCCCGGGGCCCGTGTCCGCCGGCTCACACCGCTCAGGCCACGCCGCGTGGTCGGAACTGCACGCTCACCCGCGGGCCGACGGGCTTCGCCGTCTTGGGGATGCAGTGCTCCCACGTGCGCTGGCACGAGCCACCCATGACGACCAGGTCACCGTGCCCCAGGGGGAAGCGGAGGCTCTCCCCGCCGCCGACCGGCCGGAGCATCAGGGGACGCGGCGACCCGAAGGACACGATGGCCACCATCGTGTCCTCGGACCGCCCGCGGCCGATCCGGTCGCCGTGCCAGGCGACGCTGTCGCGCCCGTCGCGGTACAGGCACATGCCGGCGGAGACGAACGGCTCGCCGAGCTCGGGGGCGTAGTGGCGGTTGAGCGCGTCCCGCGCCTCGGTGAGCAGGGGGTGCGGCAGCTGCTCGTGCCCGGCGTACCAGCGCAGCAACCGCGGGACGGCGACCTCGCGCTCGTACATCTGCCGGCGGTCGGCCCGCCAGCCGATGTCGCCGAGCAGCACCTCCAGGACGGCGTCGGAGCCGGTGACCCAGCCGGGCAGGTGGTCGACCCAGGCCCCGCGTCTCAGCTCGTGCCGGACCACGGCGCCGGCCAGCGGCGTGAGCGCGGCCTCCTCGGCGAGGTCCCACATCGACGGCTGGTGCGCGAGCGTCATGCGGGCACGCTACTGCAGGTTTCGCACATGTGTGCGAAAAGCTGTGGACGGCCCTCCAGTCGAGCGGTGGGTCAGGGGTCCTCCGTCAGGCGGTGAGCGCGAGGACGAAGGGCAGCACCGCCGAGGCGCCGGCCCGGCGCAGCTCGCGGCCAGCGACGGTGACCGTCCACCGGGAGTCGGCGAGGTCGTCGACGAGCAGCACCGGTGCCGGGCCGATCGACCGCAGGGCCTCCTCGAGCTCCGGGCCGACGACGACGCGCCCCCAGACGCCCGCCAACCGGAAGGCGCTGTTGCCGCCCGGCTGGCCGGTGGGCCCGCCGTGGGCCAGGGAGAGCGCCCCCAGGTAGGGCAGCCGGCCCATCCGGGCCAGGCCCTCCGCGACCCCCGTGACCAGCTGCGGACGGCGCCGCGACGGCATCGCGACCACCGCGCCGGGACGCTCCGCCCAGCCCCACGCCTTGAGCACGCGCGCGCACGCCGTCATGAGCTCGTCGTCGGGCGCGCGGTCGGTGGTCGCCCGGCGCACCGGGACGTCGAAGGCGGCGTCCGGGTCCTCCTCGATGCCGGGCGCCTCGAGGTCGACCACCCCGCCGACGCCGTCGTCACCGAGCAGGGAGCGCAGCCGCTGACCCCAGCCGAGGTCGGTGAGCCGGGCGATCGCCCGGCCGGGCGCCACCTGCTCTTCGGCCGGGATCTTGCCCTTCACCGCCACCCCGAGCCGGTCGGCGCCGGTGGGCCACTGGGCGCGCGGCGCCAGCTCGACGCCGGGGCGGTCGAGGACGGCGGCGGCCGCCTCGGCCGCCCCGGCCGGGACGTCGACCGGGTACCAGGGGCCGGCGCAGACGTCGCACCGCCCGCAGGGCGCGGCGGTCGGGTCGTCGAGCGCCTCCTGCAGGAAGGCCATGCGGCACGAGGCCTCGTCGACCGGCCGCGCGTAGGCGATCATCGCCCGCTGCTCGGCCTCGCGGGTGCGGTGCACGCGGGCGTAGCGGTCGGCGTCGTAGACCCACGGCCGGCCGGTCGAGCGCCAGCCGCCCTGCACGCGCTCCACGGCGCCGTCGACGGCGAGCACCTTGAGCAGCAGCTCCAGCCGCGAGCGGCGGACGTCGGCCACCGTCTCCAGGCGCGCCACCGACCAGGCGCCGCCGTCGGCCATCGCCGACAGCACCGCGGCGGCGTGGTCCTCGCGGGGCATCGACGACGTCGCGAACCACTGCCAGATGGCGAGGTCCTCGGGGCCGGGCAGGAGCAGCACGTCGGCCTTCTCGACCGCGCGCCCGGCGCGGCCCACCTGCTGGTAGTAGCTGACCGGCGACGACGGCGCCCCCAGGTGGACGACGAAGCCGAGGTCGGGCTTGTCGAAGCCCATGCCCAGGGCGGAGGTGGCGACCAGCGCCTTGACCCGGTTCTCCCGCAGCGCCTCCTCGGCCTCGCGGCGGTCGGCGTCGTCGAGGCGGCCGGTGTAGGCGCGCACCTCGTGCCCGGCGTCTCGCAGCAGCCCCGCCGTCTCCTCCGCGGCGGCGACGGTGAGCGTGTAGACGATGCCGCTGCCCGGCAGGTCGCCCAGGTGCGCGGCGAGCCAGGCCAGCCGGGCCCGGTCGGTGGGCAGGCGCAGCACCCCGAGCCGCAGCGAGTCGCGCGCCAGCGGGCCGCGGACGGTGGTCACCTCGACGCCGCCGGCGCCGAGCTGCTCGGCCACGTCGGCCACCACGCGCTCGTTGGCCGTGGCGGTGGTGGCCAGCACGGGCGTCCCCGCCGGCAGCGAGCCGAGCAGGTCGCGGATGCGCCGGTAGTCGGGCCGGAAGTCGTGCCCCCAGTCGGAGACGCAGTGCGCCTCGTCGACGACCAGCAGGCCGCAGCGGCGCACCAGGTCGGGCAGCTGCTCCTCGCGGAACCGCGGGTTGGTGAGCCGTTCCGGGGAGACCAGCAGCACGTCGACCTCGTCGGCGGCCAGCCGGGCGGCGACGTCGTCCCACTCGGTGGCGTTGGCGCTGGAGATCTCGACGGCGCGGATGCCGGCCCGCGAGGCGGCCGCCACCTGGTCGCGCATGAGCGCGAGCAGCGGGGAGACCAGCAGGGTGGGGCCGGTGCCGCGGCGGCGCAGCAGCGCGGTGGAGACGAAGTAGACCGCCGACTTGCCCCACCCGGTGCGCTGCACGACCAGCGCCCGCTGCCCCTGCTCGACCAGCGCGGCGACGGCGACGTCCTGCCCCTCGCGGAAGACGGCGTCGGGACGGCCGGTCAGCTCGCGGAGGACGGCGAGCGCCTCCTCCCCGACGGAGGACGACAGCCCGGACGGCGCCGTGCCGGTGGGGCGCATGGCGGTGCTCACGGGGTCCGACAGTAGGCAGCCGGGGTGACACCGACGCCCGGTGCCCGCGCGCCTGTGGACGGGGAGCAGAATCGGGGCCGATGCGACCGCCGGACAACCACGTGCACACCGAGTGGTCGTGGGACACCGCCGACTCGGCCTCGATGGTCAGCGCCTGCACGCGCGCGGTCGCCGAGGGGCTGCCGGCGATCGCCTTCACCGAGCACCTCGACTTCACGGTCTGGGACCCCGAGGACCGCGCCACGACGACCGGGATGCTCGGCCGGCACCCGGGCCAGCAGCTGCCGATCGACGTCGAGGGCTACTTCGCCGACATCGCCGAGTGCCGGGAGCGCTTCCCGGAGCTGCGGATCTGGTCGGGCGTCGAGGCCGGCGAGCCGCACCTGTTCGCCGCCAGCATCGCCCGCCACCTCGAGCAGTCCCCGGTCGACCGGGTCCTCGGCTCGCTGCACTCCCTGGAGCTCGACGGCCACCTGGTCGGCGTGACCCGGCTGCTGTGGTCCGACGCCGACGGCACCATGCGCCGCTACCTCGCCGAGGTCGTGGACATGGTGGAGTCCAGCGACGTCTTCCAGGTGCTCGCGCACGTCGACTTCCCGCGCCGCTACTGGCCGGGCGGGACGGACCGGTTCGCCGAGAAGGACTTCGAGGAGGAGTACCGCGCGGTGTTCCGCGCGCTGGCCGGCACCGGCCGGGCGCTGGAGGTCAACACCAGCAGCCCGCTGGCCTCGGCCGACCTCGTCCGCTGGTTCCGCGAGGAGGGCGGGGAGGCGGTCAGCTTCGGCAGCGACGCCCACCAGCCGCGCTCGGTGGGCCAGCGCTTCGACCTGGCGGTCGCCGTCGTCGAGTCGGCGGGCTTCCGGCCGGGTCGCGACCGCTTCGACTTCTGGCGGCGGTGAGCGCTCAGCCGGGCCGCCGGGTGAGGACGACGAGGTAGCGGCAGGGCCGCTCGCCCGGGTTGAGGTAGGCGCACGGCTGCGGCGGTCCCAGCTCCAGGCAGTCGCCCGGCTCCAGGTGGTGCTCGACCTCCCCCTCGCGGAACCGCAACGACCCCTCGAGCAGCCAGATCTGGTGGCTCGTGGAGGAGTAGGACTCCGCCGGGTAGGCGACCTCCGCCCCCGGCGGCAGGACCACCTCGACCAGTTCGGTCGGCTCGCCGGCCGCCGGCGAGACCGCCCGGCGGACGTAGCCGGTGGCGGGGTCGGTCCAGGTCGGCTGGTCCGCCCGGCGTGCGAGCCGGCGGGGTGCGCCCCGCTCGGCCCGGGCGACGAGCTCGGACAGGGTCATGCCCAGGGCACCGGAGAGCCGGCCGAGCAGCGCGGCCGTCGGCTGCGCCGCGCCCCGCTCGATCTTGCCGATCATCGCCCGGCTGACGCCCGAACGCTGCGCCAGCGCGGCCGCGGACAGGCCGCGGGCCCGGCGGGCGGCGACCAGCGTCGCCGCCAGGGACTCGGTCAGCCCGTCGGTCATCTGTTCACCATAGGGATCTGTTCACCATAGGGGCAGGTGCGGCTACTTTGATCGACATGCACGTCATCCGGGACGCCACCGCCGCCGATGCGGCCGCCTGCGCGGCGGTCTACGCCCCCTACGTCACGGACACCGCGATCACGTTCGAGTACGAGGCGCCCTCGGCCCGGGAGATGGCCGGGCGGATCGCGCGGGCCCAGGAACGGCACGCCTGGCTGGTGCTGGAGGACGGCGCCCGGGTGGTGGGCTTCGCGTACGGCGGCACCTGGAACGAGCGCGCGGCCTACCGGTGGGCGTGTGCGGTGAGCGTCTACCTGGAGCCGGGCCGTCGGCGCACCGGCGCCGGTCGGGCGCTCTACGAGGCCCTGTTCGCCCGCCTCGCCCAGCGGGGGTACCGCACGGCGGTCGCGGGGATCACCCTGCCGAACCCGGCCAGCGAGGGGCTGCACCGCAGCGCGGGCTTCGAGCCGGTGGGCACCTACCGCGACATCGGCTGGAAGCTCGGCCGCTGGCACGACGTGGCCTGGGCCCAGAAGACGCTCACCGAGGGGGAGGACCCGCCGGCCGCGCCGCGCTGACGGCGGCTCAGCCCGCCCGGGGCAGCTCCTCGTCGGCCGGCAGCGGGCCGGGCCGTCCCCACAGCCAGCCCTGCCCGAACCGCACCCCGAGCGACACCAGCAGGTCCCGCTCGGCGACCACCTCCACGCCCTCGGCCACGACGGTCGCCCCGATGTCCGCCGCGAAGCCGACCATCGCCGCGACCAGCGCCTGGCGGGCCGGATCGGCGTGCACGCCGCTGACGATCCCCGCGTCCAGCTTGATGGTGTCCGGCTCCAGCTTGAGGACGTGCCGCAGCGAGGCGTAGCCGGCGCCGGCGTCGTCCACGCTCACCGGGAGCCCCGCGTCCCGCAGCTGCCGCCGGACCTCGAGCACGGCGGAGTAGTCCCGGATCGGGCGGTGCTCGGTGATCTCCACGCCCACGACCTGCGGCCGCTCCGCCAGCAGCAGGTCCAGCACCCCCGGGTCGACCAGCGCGTCGGGCGAGAGGTTGACCGACAGCGGGACGTCCAGCGGGCGGGCGTCGAGCACCGCGAGCACCGCGGCCAGCGCCGCGTGCTCGACGGCCGTGCCCCGCCCGCTCAGGGCCGCCTGGGCGAAGACCGTCGCGGTGTCGGCGCCGTCGAAGCGGGTCAGCGCCTCGTAGGCCACCGTCCGCCCGCTGCCGATCTCCACGATCGGCTGGAAGACGGTCCGCATGCCCTGCCCGGGCAGCTCGGCGACGAACCGGTCGCGCGCCCGCTCCTCGTCGTCCAGCACACCGATCCGCTGGCTGACCAGCTCGGCGAGGAACTCGACGAAGCGGGCCGAGTCGGCGTCGAGGCCGGCGCCGTCGCCGCGGCCGAGGCAGCACAGCATGCCCACGGCCCGGCCGTCGGGGGCGCGGATCGGGGCGCCCACGTAGGCGCCGATGCCGAAAGGCTCCGCGAGGTCGCGCGTGCGGTTGTCGCGGGCGGCGGCGCTCACCACGGGAGGGACCAGCCCCGCCAGCACGCGGACGCAGAACGTGCCCTCCAGCGGGACCGCGGTCCCCGCCGCGATCTCGAGGGCGTCGAGGTCGCCGGCCACGAGCCGGACCCGCTGCTCGCTCTCGGTGAAGTCGGCGAGGTAGGCGACGTCGGTGCCGACCCGCTCGCGCGCGGTCTCGAGCAGCCAGGTCACCCAGGGGTCGTCGACGATCCGACCGAGCACGCTCCCTGCTGGGGCAGACACGCGTCCGCTCCGCCTCCCTACCGGCTCGCCGCTCCTGGGCCGAGCCGTCCCGGGGCACGAGTCGTGGGGAGCCGGCTCTGCCCGGAGTCTCCACCGAACCGCCACCGATTTCCAGTACGGGCCGGTCCGGAAGCGCGGACCCGACTCCGGCAACTACTTCACCGCTAAGAGAATCGGCGCTAGGCTCCGCGGGGTGGCGAGCAGCGGAGGGCCGGGGGCGCGGCGCGTCGTCATCGCCCTCGGCGGCAACGCCATGACCGGCCCGGACGGGTCGGCCACGCCGGGCGCCCAGCGCGACGCGATCGCCGCGGCGGCCGGCCACATCGCCGACGTCGTCGCCGCCGGGGTGGAGGTCGTGCTCACCCACGGCAACGGACCGCAGGTCGGCAACCTGCTGGTCAAGAACGAGCTGGCGGCGCACGAGGTGCCGCCGGTGCCGCTGGACTGGAACGTCGCCCAGACCCAGGCCACGATCGGTTTCACCCTGGCCGACGAGCTCGACGCGGCCATGGCGGCCCGCGGGCTCGACCGGCGGACCGCCGCCCTGGTCACCCGCACCCTCGTCGACGCCGACGACCCGCGGTTCGCCGAGCCGTCGAAGCCGGTCGGCCGCTACCTGCCCCGCGAGCAGGCCGAGCGCTTCATCGCGCTCGGCCAGGTGTGGGAGGACCGCGGCGAGCGCGGCTGGCGCCGGGTCGTCGCCTCGCCCGAGCCGCGCTCGGTGGTCGACTACCCCGCCATCCACGCCCTGGCCCTGGCCGGCTTCGTCGTCGTCTGCGCCGGCGGCGGCGGGATCCCCGTGGTCGACCCCGGGGTTGCCGCCGGCCCCGGCGCGCGCGCCCTGCACGGCGTCGAGGCGGTCATCGACAAGGACCTGACGGCCGCGATCCTGGCCCACCAGCTCGGCGCGGACACGCTGGTCATCGCCACCGACGTCCCCCACGTGATGGTGGACTTCGGCGCGCCGTCCCAGCGCCCGCTGGGCCGGGTCACCGCCGCGGAGCTGCGGGAGCACGCCGCGGCCGGCCAGTTCGCGCGCGGCAGCATGGGCCCGAAGGTCGAGGCCGCGCTGCGCTTCGTCGAGCGGGACGGCTCCCCCCGCCGCGCCGTCGTCACGTCCCTGGAGCACATCGCCGACGCCGTCACCGGTGACGACGTCGGCACCGTCCTGACCGCCAGCTGAGAGGAAACCCGTGCCCGCACCGATCGAGGTCCGCAAGGTCCCGCTGCACAACGTCAGCGACGCCTCCGAGCTCGCCAAGCTCATCGACGACGGCGTGATGGAGGCCGACCGGGTCATCGCCGTCATCGGCAAGACCGAGGGCAACGGCGGCGTCAACGACTACACCCGGATCATCGCCGACCGCGCCTTCCGCGAGGTCCTGCTCGAGAAGGGCACGCGCGCCAAGGAGGACGTCGCGCAGATCCCGATCGTGTGGTCCGGCGGGACCGACGGCGTCATCAGCCCGCACGCGACGATCTTCGCCACGCTGCCCGAGGACGCCGTCGAGAAGACCGACGAGCCGCGGCTGACCGTCGGCTACGCGATGAGCGACGTGATCCTGCCCGAGGACATCGGCCGGATCGCCATGGTGGAGAAGGTGGCCGAGGGTGTGCGGCGGGCCATGGCGGAGGCGGGCATCACCGACCCCGCCGACGTCCACTACGTGCAGACCAAGACCCCGCTGCTGACCATCGAGACCATCCGCGACGCGAAGAACCGCGGCAAGGACACCTACTACGACGAGCCGCACGGCTCGATGGACCTCTCCAACGGCACGACGGCGCTGGGCATCGCGGTGGCGCTGGGCGAGATCGAGATGCCGAAGCAGGAGCAGGTCATGCGCGACCTGTCGCTCTACAGCGCCGTCGCCTCCTGCTCCTCGGGCGTCGAGCTCGACCGGGCGCAGATCGTCGTCGTCGGCAACGCCCGGGGGCACGGCGGCAACTACCGCATCGGGCACTCGGTCATGAAGGACGCCCTCGACCAGGACGGCATCTGGAACGCCATCCGCGACGCCGGCCTGGACCTGCCCGAGCGGCCGCACCCGAGCGACCTCGGCGACCGCCTGGTCAACGTGTTCCTCAAGTGCGAGGCCGACCCGACCGGCTACGTCCGCGGCCGGCGCAACGCGATGCTCGACGACTCCGACGTCTTCTGGCACCGGCAGATCAAGGCCACCGTCGGCGGCGTCGCCGCGTCGGTGACCGGCGACCCGGCGGTGTTCGTGTCGGTGGCCGCCGTCCACCAGGGCCCGTCCGGCGGCGGCCCGGTCGCCGCCATCGTCAAGGCCTAGAGGAAGGACCCCGTCCTCCCCGCCCCGAGCAAGCTCGGGGCGGGGCCCTGGACGCGGCCTAAGGCTTGACGAGGACGCGGATGGGGTTGCCATCGCGCTCGTGCAGCCGGCGGATGCCCTCGCCGAGGTCCTCCAGGCCCACGACGGCGCTGACGGAGCGGGAGAGGTCGAGCCGGCCGGCGGCGACCAGGTCGGCGAGGACCTCGATGTCCTCGTTCTTGTAGCCGAGGTGGCCCAGCACCTTCTTGCGCAGCAGGTTGAACACCATCGTCGGCCCCAGCGACACGTCCTGACCGCTCATGCCGACACCGACCAGCCGGCCGCCCGGGCGGATCAGCGCCAGCCCCTGCTCGAACGTCGTCCTCAGCCCCACGGCGTCGAAGGCGACGTCGAGCATCCGGCCCCGGGTCACCGCGGCCACCTTCTCCTGCACGTCGGGGTCCCGGGGGTCGAAGGCGTGGTCGGCGCCGACCTCGAGGGCGCGCGCGCGGACCTCCTCGTCGAGGTCGAGGGCGACGACCGGGTTGGCGCCCACCAGGCGGGCGAGCTGCACGACGTGCGTGCCGACGCCGCCGATCCCCCACACCCCGACCGCCTCGCCGATGCGCACCTGACCGGTGTGCACCACCGCGCCGAACGGTGTGGAGACGGCGTCGGCGAGGATCGCCGCCTGGTCCATCGGGACGCCGTCGGGCACCCGCGTCAGGCCGAAGGCCTGCGCGACCGTGTACTCGGCCCACGCGCCGTCGTAGGCGAACGCCATCAGGCGCAGGTTCGCGCACTCGCCGAAGCGCCCGTGCAGGCAGAACACGCAGGCACCGCAGGGCCGGCCGGCGGCCGGGACCACGCGGTCGCCCACGGCCCAGCCGACGACGCCCGGGCCGAGCGCCGCGACGGTGCCCGACGCCTCGTGCCCCTGGGTGATGACGTCGGGGACGCCCGGACCGCCGAAGACGCCGTCGATCAGGCTCAGGTCTGAGTGGCAGATGCCGCAGTACTCCACCTGCACCAGCACCTCGCCGGGCCCCGGCTCGGGGATCGGCACGTCCTCGATCGCCCACTCCCGGGTCGCCTTGCGGAAGCGCTGGGCGCGCATCGTCGAAGCCATCGCGCCACCCTGTCAGGCGCCGTCCCCCGACCCGCTCCCCGGTACCCGGGGCGGCCCGACGGCTCGAGGTCGGAACCGGCGAGGCGTGAGCGCCCGAGTCCCCCGGGAGACCCGGGGCGGCCGTCAGGAGCGCCGCGCGCCTCCGGGTCCGCCCGGGCCGCTGCCACCGCGGTCGCCCGGCGCCGCCGCACCGAGGAGCTCGCCGGTGCGCACCAGGTGGTCGGCGAGGTCGCGCACCTTGCGGTTGGTGTGCATGGAGGCCCGGGCCAGCAGCTGGAAGGCCTGGTCGGGGGTCAGCCGGTACCGCTCGACGAGCACGCCCTTGGCCTGGTCGATGACCGCGCGGGAGTCGAGCGCGACCCGCAGGTTCTCGGCCTTGTCGCGGGCGCTCCGGTAGGCGTGCAGGTTGCCGGCCGCGACCGCGGCGTAGGGCGCGAACCGGCCGGCCACCGCGCGGCTGTCGTCGTCGAAGGCGTCGGCGTCGCGGGCGTAGATGTTCAGCGCCCCGGTGACCTGGTCCTCCTCGTCGATGCGCAGCGGCACCGACAGGGAGCTCAGGGAGCCGCACTCGACCGCCCGGGACAGGTAGTCCCGCCAGCGGGGATCGGTGCGCGCGTCGGCGACCTCGATCATCTCGCCGGTGCGGGCGGCCTGCAGGCAGGGGCCGTGGTCGCGCTCGTACTGGCGCTCGTCGAGGTCGACGGCCAGCTGGCCGGTGCTCGCCATCAGGGTGGGTTCGTCCCTGACCAGCAACGTCACCGACACCTCGGGGCTGCCGGGCATCACGCCCCTGTTCAGGTCGGCCACGGTCTGCAGCAGGCCGTCCATCGACAGCTCGCGCAGGGACAACCGGCCCAGGCGCTCCAGCGCCTCGGCGGGGTCCACCGGCAGTGGGTCCGGATCGCTGGCCACGGCACGGCCTCCGGTCTCCTCGGCACCGAGGCGCGCGTCCCCGGCGGCGGGACCGCGCAGGGTCCTCGCTCGCGTGCACGCCGGTACTGGACGCGCTGTCGCTCCGGGGCTCCCCGGGCTGCTCGACACGCTACCTCCCGACCGACCGCCGGAGGCCGGGCCGCGAGCCGGTCGGCGTGCGGCCCGGGAGCCCCCGACGGCCACGGGCGTGCCGGACGAGGGCGACCTGTGGTGGTGTGGTGGCCCGTGAGGTCGCACGAGCAGGAGGTCGATCCCCGGATGGCCGGCAGCGCCGCGCCCGCGAGCCGCTCGCGCACGCTCGCCGAGGCGTACCGACGATTCGGTGCGGCCGATGCCGCCGGCACCTCGCCGCTGTACCGCCGCGTCGCCCTCGCCCTGAGCGGGTCCGCCGAGGCGCTGCGCGCCCTCGAAGCGGCGCCGGCGCGCACGCGGCACCCCGCGGTGGTCCTCGCCGCGCTGCACGACCTCGCCCTCGCCGGACGGGCCCCGGCGCTCGCGGCGGCCTGGGCCGACGGCGACGGCGACGGCGACGCGGCCGCCGCCGCGGCGATCGACACGCTGCTGCGGATGACCGACGCCGTCCTGGCCGTCGCCGCGCGCCGGCGGACGCGGACCGACGAGGCCGCACGCTGCGCCGTCCTGCACCCGATCGTCGCCGAGGCCGCGCGGCGGGTGGGCGCGGACGCGGTGGGGCTGGTCGACGTCGGCTGCGCGGCCGGGTTCAACCTCCTCGTCGACCGCGTCGGCATCACCTACGGCGACGGACGATCCCTGGGCGACCCGTCGTCCCCGGTGCAGCTGACGGCCTCGGTCGTGGGGGACCGGCCCGTCCCGGCGCGGGCGGTGCCCGAGGTGGTCGCCCGGGTCGGCATCGACCGCGACCCGGTCGACGTGACCGACCCGGACGACGCCCGGTGGCTGCGCGCCTGCCTGCCGCCGGACCAGCCGGAGCGGGCGGCGCGGCTCGAGGCGGAGATGGCGCTCGCGGCCGCGGCCCGCCCGGTGCTGCTGCGGGGCGACGCCGTCGAGGGGCTGCCCGACGCCGTCGCCCGGGTGCCGGCGGGTGCCCTGCCCGTCGTCACCACGACGTGGGCGCTCTCGCGCGTCCCGCCCAAGAGCCGCCGGCGCTTCGTGCACCGCCTCGAGGAGGCCGCGGCCGGCCGGGCGGTGGCGTGGGTGTCGGCGGAGGGGGTCGGGGTCGCCCCGACGATCCCGACGCTCGGTGATCGCCCCGCCTCCGGCCACAGCATCCTCGGCGTGGCGGTGTTCGACCGGTCGGCGTCCCGGGCCGAGGCCGTCGGCCGCTGCTGGTCGCGCGGTCGCCTGCTGGCGTGGCTGGCGGGAGACGGTCAGGCGATCTGGAGCAGCGCCCGCGGCGCGGGTTCCGGCGGGGCCGCGACCGGCAGCGTGCAGCGGTAGGTCGTGGCGCCGTCCTGGACGGCGAAGGTCTCGCCGTGCGGGCCGGCGTGGTGCAGGACGACGGCGTCGAACCGCTCGGCCAGCCGGCGGACGGCGGCGAGGTCGGGGACGTCGACGACGGTGCCGGCCGGGACCAGGTCGGCGACCGGGACGAGGCGGTCGGCGAGGGCGTCGGCCGGGCCGGACGACCGGCCGAGCCACGTGGCGGCGGCGGCGACCCCGGCCGCGACGGCGACCAGCAGGAGGGCGGCCGTGCGGGCCGTGCGCAGGGGCACGACCACGCCCAGGACGTCGAAGGTGCGCGGGGCGACCCGCTCCACGGTCGCCGACGCCTCGGTGCTGGGCGCCAGGGCCCCGGCGTCGCCCTGCACCCGCAGCGCGGTCGCGTCGAGGGCGAAGGACAGCGGGGGCAGCGAGGCGAGCGGGACGTCGGCCCCGGCCAGGACGGCGGTGGCCTCGACGACCGGGGTGACGGTGAGCGTCGCGCCCGTGCCGGAGGCGCCCACCTCGTCGGCGTGCCGGTCGAGCAGGGCCGAGGCGGCCGGGAGGTCGAGGACGACGGTCGCGGTGCCCGCGCCGTCCCGGAGGTCGACGGCCGCGCCGCGGGCGAGGGGAGCGCTCCAGCCGTCGGAGGCGGTGACGACGACGTCGAGCCGCACCGTCCCGGTGGTGGAGTCGAGCCCGCCCCCGGTGACGGCGTGGGCGAAGGAGACGGTGAGCGGGCCGGCGAGGCGGACGTAGACCGGGTCACCGGTGGCGACGGCCCCGTCCGGGTAGGTGGTGCCGCGCGCCGCCGTGCCCGCGTAGTCGAAGGTGCCGCGCTGGGTGACCGACAGGGACTGCGCCTCCGTCGTGGTCGACGGCAGGGCGAAGAGCACCGCCGCGCCCACCGCGGCGACCGCGGCGACGGTCCCGCCGCCGAGCGCCGCCTGGGCGAGCCGCCCCCGGGCGCCGGGGGGCAGGAGGGGGGCGGAGCGCGGCCGGGGGGCGCGCGCCGCCGGGCGGGGACGACGTGCCGCCCGCCCGGGGGCGCGGTGCCCCCCGCGGGGACGGCGGGTCGGCCACAGCACGCCGACCGCCGACAGGGCGGCGAGCGCGAGGACCCACGGGGAGGTCATCGCGTCCAGCGCCGCGCCGACCCCGGGGACGCGCAGCCACAGCTCGCCGAGGACGTCGTCGGCCGTGGGCCGGTCGGTGTCCAGCCAGCCGTTGTTGTCGCCCTGGGTGACGAAGCCGGCGCCGTCCCGGTCGACGATGCGGTGCATGACCGTGGTGCCGAGCGACGGGCTGCGGTAGGCGACCACGTCGCCGACCGCGTAGTCGCCGGTGGCCCGCAGGACCGCGAGGTCCCCGGTCCGGAAGCGCGGCTCCATGCTCGCGCCGTGGGTCAGGAGGTAGCTGGTGCCCCCGCCCAGCGTCGCCGGCCACAGCAGCCAGCCGACTGCCAGCAGCAGCACGGTGGTGAGGCCGAGCACGACGACCTTGCGCACGAGGGGCTCCGGGAGGTGCAGGTCCGGGCGGGCGGCGGGCGCCGCCCGCCCGGACGGCTGGTAGGGGGGATCAGTCCTTGTCGACGACGGTGAGGCCGACGGTGTCGAAGGAGGCGATCAGCGGGTTGTCGCCCAGGTCGCAGACGATCGTGGTCGTCGTGATGGTGCAGTTGTAGGGCGAGGTGCCGACCTGCGTCGTGCCCTGCTTGAGGGTCAGGCGGGCGACGCGGTTGGAGTTGTCCTGGTCGGTCGTGAAGGTGACGACGTCGAGTCGGCTCGCGTCGGCCGTGACGTGCGTGAAGTCGATGTCGTTGACCGTGGTGCCCGACACCGTGCTCTCGCCGTAGCCGGCGACGCTGGCGCTGAGCGAGTTGCCGGCGGTGAAGGCCGATCCGACCGCGGTGGCGGCGGCGATGCCGGCGCCGGCGAGCAGCAGCTTGGACGTGCGCATCGTGGTGGTTCCCTTCCGTGGGATGTCGCGCACGGCTCGTCCGGGGCCTGTCCCCGGCCGGGAGGTGCCTGCGCGTCGGTGTTGACACCGCGTCATCGGCACGGGGCGCGTGTGGCTTGAGTGACCACAGGGAGTTCTGTTCCGGATCGAGGGCGTACGCGACACGCCGGGCCGCACGCCGCCGGTTTGGTCCCTGCGTCACGCCGGGTAGGCGCAGGTCTCGATCGGAAGCCGACCGATGGGTTGTCTCGTGCCTGAGAAGAGAGACAACGGGGGGATAGTCAGCGCGGTCCGGAACGCGCTGGAGCAGTTCGCCGGGCTCACGCAGCTGGAGCCGGTGGCGGCCACGGGTGTGCGCCGCGAGCAGGACGGCTGGTCCGTGCTCGTCGACGTCGTCGAGCTTGAGCGCATCCCGTCCACCACCAGCGTCATGGCGACGTACCGGGTCGACCTGGACGGCAACGGCGACCTGTGCGGCTACGAGCGGCTGCGCCGCTTCGTCCGAGGGTCGGTGGACCAGTCATGAGCGAACCCGCGCTGCGCCGCGCCGGCGGGATCGGCTCGGGCGCCCTCGGCCGGCAGCCCGACTCGCTCGCCGACGTCCTCGAGCGCGTGCTCGACAAGGGGATCGTCATCGCCGGCGACATCGTGGTGAACGTCCTCGACATCGAGCTGCTCACCCTCAAGCTGCGGCTGTTCGTCTCCTCCGCCGAGACCGCCCGCGAGATGGGCATGGACTGGTGGAGCCGGGACCCGTTCTTCTCGGGCCGGCCCGCGGTGGACGAGCCGGACGAGGAGACCCGCGCCCTGCGCGAGCGCGTCGCCCAGCTCGAGGAGCTCGTCCGGCGGGCCGGGCTCGACGGCGGGGAGCAGCGGGAGATCTCACCGGACGGGCAGCGGTCATGAGCGAGGAGCTCGAGCGGCTCGCGCGCGCCGCCGCCCCCGAGGTGCTGGCCGCGGCGCTGGAGCGCGCCCGGGAGCAGGCCGTGGCCCGGTTGGCCGACCTGCTCACCGACGCGATCGTCGCCCAGGCCCTGGCCGGCCCGGTGCCGGCGGCCGCGCCGGAGCCGGCGCCGGCACCACCGCGCGCACCCGAGCCGCGTGCGCCCGAAGCGGCCGCGGGGCCCGAGCCGGTGACCGCGCCGGAGCCGGCGGCGGCCGGTGGTGATGCCCTCTACGCCTACGGCATCACCCTCGCCGCGCTGCCCCTGCCGGCCGCGGCGCCCGCGCTCACCGGGGCGCCGCTCGAGCGGGTCGCCGACGACGACCTCGCGCTGCTGGTCAGCCGGGTGACCCCCGACCAGCTGCGCGTCGACGAGGACGACCTGTCCGAGAGCGGCCGGCTGGCCACCCTGGCCCGCGGCCACGACGCCGTCGTCCGCGCCGCCGCCGGCGTGGGACCGGTGCTGCCGCTGCGCTTCGGCACCGTGGTGCCCGACGAGACCGCCGCCCGGCGGTTGCTCGCCGAGCACGGCGCCGCCGCCCGCGCGCAGCTGGCAAGGATCGGCGACACCCGGGAGTGGGGGGTCAAGCTGGTCCGCCGGCTCGACGCCGAGCCGGTGCCGGCCGGGCCGCGGCCGGCCGACCGCGTCGGGGTCTCCGGCACCGAGTACCTGGCCCGTCGCCGGCAGGCGCTGCGCCGGCACGACGAGACGGAGGCCGCCGCCGAGCAGGCCGCCGAACTGCTGGAGGAGACGCTGCGCCCGCACGTCGCCGAGTCGCTGCGCCGCGGCGGCGCCCCCGGCTCCTCCCTGCTGCTGGACCTCGCCTTCCTCGTCCCGCCCGAGGCCGAGACCGCGTTCCTCGCGGCCGCCGGCGAGCTGCGGGAACGGCTGGAGCCCGACGGCCTGGAGGTCGAGGTGAGCGGGCCGTGGCCGCCGTACTCCTTCGCCGCGCTGGAGGCCGGCGGTGCGTGAGCAGCCCGGCATCCTCGGCGGCGACTCCGGTGGCACGAGCCTCGTGGAGCTGCTGGACCGCGTCGTGCACCGCGGCGCCTACGTCAGCGGGGACGTGACCATCTGCCTGGCCGGCATCGACCTCGTCCGCCTGGACCTGCGGCTGCTGCTCACCGCCGTCGCCGACTCCGCCGGGGAGGTGCGGTCGTGAGCGCGCCGCGCAGCACCCGGCTCTCCGGCAGCGGCGAGGACGTCGGCCGCAGCCTCGGCCGGCTCGTGGTGACCCTGCTCGAGGCGGTCCGCCAGGTGGTGGAGCGCCAGGCGCTGCGCCGGGTGGAGGCCGGTGGCCTCTCCGACGAGCAGGTGGAGCGCCTGGGGCAGGCCCTCATGCAGCTGGAGGACACCTTCGACGAACTGATCGAGCACTTCGGCGTCGTCCCGAACGACCTGTACCTGCCGCTCGACCTGGCAAGCCTCGCTCGCTCAGGAACCGCCCGCACCGCCGATCCGATGAGGAGAACCCCATGACCATGGCCAGCAGCGTCAACCGCGCTCCCCGGCCCAGCAGCCTGGCCGACGTCCTCGACGTCGTCCTCGACAAGGGCATCGTCATCGACGCCTACGTGCGCGTGGCCCTGGTCGGCATCGAGCTGCTGACGATCGACGCCCGCATCGTCATCGCCAGCGTCGACACCTACCTGCGCTTCGCCGAGGCGGTCAACCGGCTCGACCTGCAGCCGTCGGAGCAGGTCGCCGGCCTGCCCGGCCTGATGCGGGAGCTGTCGGAGGGCGGCTCCAAGGCCAAGACCCGCGGCGCGCTCTCGGGCGCCGGCGAGAAGGCGCGGGAGGTCATCGGGTCGCTCACCGGGCGCGGCGACGAGGACGAGGACGACGACCGCGGCAACGGCGGCCGGCGCGAGGAGCGCGGGGTCCCGGCGTCGCGGCGCGCGCCCTCGCGGGGCTGACCGTGCTGCTCGTCCACGGGCTGCTGCGCGAGCACGACCGGGAGGTGCTCGAGCGGGTGGAGACCGGCTCGGTGCGCCCGCGGCTGGTCGCGGCCGGTGGGCTCGCGGCGGCGGTCTCGGAGGCGCCGGAGTCGGGGCTCACCGCCGACGACGCGGTCGCCCACCTGGACCTGCTCGTCGCGCTGGCCGCCGACGTCCCGGTGCTGCCGCTGCCGCTGGGCACCACCGCGCCGGACGACGACGCCGTCCGCGAGGAGGTGCTCACCCCCGCGGCCGACCAGCTGGAGCACCAGCTGGCCGCGGTCGCCGACCTGGTGGAGCTGCGCCTGGACCTCGATTTCGACACGGACGCCGTCGTCGCCGACATCGCGCGCGGGGATCCCGAGATCGGGCGGCTGGCCGCCCGCAGCCGGGTGCCCGGCGCCGGCCTCGCCGACCGGATGGCCCTGGGCGAGGCGGTGGCCGCCCGGGTGGCCGACGCCCAGGAGGCGCTGACCGCGGAGTGGACCGCGGAGCTCGCCGGCATCGCCGAGCGCTCCGCCCTCCTCGCCGCCGACGAGCAGGTGCGGCGCACGGCGTGGTGCGTGCGCCGCGAGCGCCTCGCCGACGCCGACGCGGCGGTCGCGCGGCTGCGCGAGGCGGCCGCCGGCCTGGCGGAGGTGGAGTACGTGGGCCCGCTGCCGGTCTACAGCTTCCTGGACGACCTGCCCTCCGGACCCGAGCCCGAGCCGCGCTCGAGATGGGGGTGGTGAGCAGCCACACCGTCGGCACGGGGGCCGACGTCGACACGGGGACACGGACGTACCCGACTCCAGAGGAGGAGCGCAGTGACCGAAACCCCCACCCCGAACCCGGGGATGCTGAAGCTCGGCGGCGTGGCCCTGGCCGCGTACCTGCTGGGCCGCATGAAGAAGGGCAAGGCGGCCGTCGGCCTGGCCATGTGGGCCGCCGGCGTGAAGATGGACCCGAAGCAGCTGCTCCGCGAGGGGCTGCTGAGCATCGCTAACTCGGCCGAGGGCAAGGAGCTGGTCACCCAGCTGCGCGGGCCGCTGATCCAGGCCGGCAAGAAGGCCGCCGGCGCCACCATCGAGGGGCAGGTGGCCGCCCTCACCTCGGCGCTGGAGAAGCGGACCGCCGCGCTGACCGCGGGCGTCCAGCAGGCGACCGAGGCCGCGCAGAAGGCGGCCGACAGCGCCAAGGAAGCGGCCGACACCGCCCAGGAGGTCGCCGGGGAGGCCGGCAAGAGCGCCCAGGGCGCAGCCGGTGAGGCGGGCAAGAAGGCGTCGTCGCTGTCCGGCGGCGTCGGCAAGGTGACCGGCCTGCTCGGCCGCAGGAAGGGCAAGGCGCAGCAGGAGGACGAGCCGCAGGAGGACCAGGCGCAGGAGGAGGCCCAGGGCCAGGACTCCGGAGAGGCGGACGAGGAGTCGGCGCGGGCCGAGGACGACACCTTCGAGAGCGAGGCCGAGGAGCCCCAGGGCGAGACGGCCGAGGCCGACGAGGGCGAGACCGACGAGGGCGAGACCGCCGAGGCCGACGAGGCCGAGGGGGACGAGACCGAGGAGGAGCCCGAGGCCGACGAGGCCGAGGCCGAGGAGGGCGAGACCGCCGAGGCCGAGGACTACGAGGACGAGGGCGAGGACTACGAGGACGAGGAGCCCGAGTCCGACACCGACGAGGCCGAGTCCGACACCGACGAGGCCGACACCGACGAGGCCGACACCGACGAGGCCGACACCGACGAGGGCGACACCGGCACCACCGAGGTCGAGGAGGACGAGGCCGCGGAGGGCGAGACGGCCGAGGCCGACGAGGGCGACACGGCCCAGGCCGACCAGGCGGAGGAGGAAGCCGGAGGCGACGAGGCCGAGGGCGACGATGACCAGGGCGAGCGCGCCGAGGCCCCGCCGCGCACGGCTCCGCCGAAGAAGGCCCCGCCGAAGAAGGCCGCCAAGAAGACCGCACCTCGGAAGTCCGAGCCGCGGGCCGGCGGCGGGCAGGGCCAGCAACCGCGCAAGCGCGTCCCTGACCCGACGGCCGTCCCGGCCCCCACCAAGCGCGCGGCGCCGGCTGGGCGCGCCCCCCGTCGTTCCGTCCAGGAAGGAGCCCGCTGATGACCAGCAGCGGTGAGCAGGACCAGGAGCAGCAGCAGCAGCACGGTGGCGGTCTCGTCGGCGGGGCCGTGTCCCGGCTCGGCGAAGCGGCCAAGGACTACGCCAAGGCGCGGGGGCAGGACGCCGCGAAGAAGGTCGGCGAGAAGCTGAGCGGTGTCACCGGCTCGCTGAACGACACGGCCGACGGCGGCGGCTTCAAGGCCGCTGCCGCCGGCACGGCCGTGCAACGGCTCGTCTCGGGCGAGAGCCCGGTCAAGGCGGCGGTCGGCGGCATCGGCGCCGGCATCAAGGAGAAGGTGTCCGGCCTCTTCGGTCGCAAGAAGAGCGGCGGGAGCGGCAACAAGAAGTTCATGAACATCGTCGAGGACATCTCCGTCGGTGTCCCGGTGAACGTCGCCTACGACCAGTGGACGCAGTTCCAGGAGTTCGCCAGCTTCATGAAGGGCGTCGACTCGGTCGACCAGACCGACGACGTCAACAGCAACTGGCGGGTCAAGGTCGCCAAGTCGCGGCGCAACTGGAAGGCCACGGTCACCGAGCAGATCCCCGACCGGAAGATCGCCTGGAGCACCGAGGGCGCCAAGGGGACGACCAAGGGCGTCGTCACCTTCCACCCGCTGGCCGACGACCTCACCCAGATCCTGCTGGTGATGGAGTACTACCCGCAGGGGCTGTTCGAGAAGACCGGCAACATCTGGCGGGCCCAGGGCCGCCGCGCCCGGCTGGACCTCAAGCACTTCCGCCGCTTCATCATGATGCGCGGCGAGGCCACCGGGAGCTGGCGCGGCGAGATCCGCGACGGCGAGGTCGTCCGCGGTCCCGACGAGGAAGAGGGGCAGGAGCAGGAGCCCCGCGCGCTCGAGGGCAGCGACCGCCAGGCCGGCGACGGGCGGGTCGACGAGGACTACGAGGAGTACGAGGAGGAAGGCGGCGAGGAGCCCGAGGAAGGCGGCGAGGAGCCCGAAGAGGCACCCGAGGAGCAGGAAGAGGAGCCGGAACCCGCCGGCGCCCGGTGAGGAGGAGCTGACCCATGTCGCAGACCGACGCCGACATCCTGTCGCCGGAGGCCGAGTTCGAGCGGACGCTCACCGTGCGTGAGCAGGTGCTCGACCTGCTGCTCGAGAAGGTGGAGAACGACCGCTACCCGTCGTCGGCGATGCTCGACGACATCGAGCGGCTGCTCACGCCGTGGCGGCGGCAGGACTACGCCGACATCCTGATGGACAAGATCCGCAAGGACCGGTACCCCAGCCGCCACCTGATCGAGCGGGCGATCCGCCTGTCGAGCTGACCGCGGGGGGCGGGACCGGGGGCGTGGGTCAGGAACCCGCGTCCCCGGTCTCGACCGTCAGGTAGCGGGGCGGGACGGCGTCGACCAGCCAGACGCCGTTGGCCGACCGGCTGAACAGGTAGCCGGCGTCGGCCATCGCCTCGGCGTCCACGCGGAGCACCACGGGTCGCCCCCGCCGCGCGCCCACGGCGCGGGCGGTGGCCCGGTCGGGGCTCAGGTGGACGGCGTGCCGGCCGCCGGGGCGCAGACCGTCGCGGCGGATCGGGTCCAGGAAGCGCGCCACCGTCCCATGGAACAGCTCGGGCGGTGGCGGCACCGGCTGGTAGCCCAGCTCCACCGCGACGCTGTGGCCCTGGCAGGCCCGGATCCGGGCACCCGGGGAGTCGAGGGCGAACCGCCGCTTGTCGTCGGTGTCCACCACGTGCTTCAGCTCCGCCGGCTCGAGCGGCATGCCGTGCGCCGCCAGGCCCCGCAGCAGCGAGTCGACGTCCACCCAGCCGCCGGCGTCCAGCGTGAGCCCGAGGCTCTCCGGCCGGTGCCGCAGCACGTACGACAAGCGCTTGCTCACCCGGACGACGTCCACCGCGCCCGGGTACCCCGTTCGGCCGCCGGTCAGACGGCCGGCGCCCGTTCCGTCCCCTGCTCGGCGAGCGCCTCGTCGGTCAGCTCGGCGGCGTGGGCGCGCAGCAGCAGCCAGAGGGCCCCGGCGAGGACGAGCAGCCCCGTGCCCGAGACCAGGAAGACCGCGGGCACCCCGAGGAGGCGCGCGACGGCGCCCCCGGTGAGCGCGCCCAGCGGGATCGCGCCCCAGACGACGGTGCGGTACGCGCCCTGCACCCGCCCGAACAGGTGCTCGGGGATGAGCGCCTGCCGCAGCGACATCGTGAGCACGTTCCACACCATCACCCCGACCGCCGACAGCGCGAGCAGCGCCGCGGCGGCGAAGCCGTCGCGCACGACCCCCATCAGGCCGATGGCCACGGCGCTCACGACCGCCCCCGCGGTCAGCGCGCGGGCCCGCCCCAGCCGGCGACCGACCGCGGGCGCGACCAGGCCGCCCAGCAGGGCGCCCACCCCGGCCGCGAGCACGACCAGGCCGAAGCTGCTCTCCGGCAGGAGCAGCACCTCGAGGACGTAGAGCACCAGGACGCCGTCGATCATGCTGTTGGTCAGGCAGGTGGCCCCCGCGAGGAGGGTGAACCCGCGCAGCAGCCGGTGGCGCCAGAGCCAGCGCACCCCCTCGGCGACGTCCGCCCGCACCGAGGCCCGCGCGGCCGGGCGGTCGGGCCGGCGCACCCCCCGGATCGTCAGGACCAGGACGGCGGCGAGGGCGAACCCCGCCGAGTTGACCGCGAAGGGCAGCGCCACCGCGAGCGCGAAGAGCGCCGCGCCGACCGGTGCCCCGATGAACTGCTGGCCGAGCGACTCCTCGGCGGTGAGCAGGCTGTTGGCGCGGTCGAGCCGGCGCCGGTCGACCACCTGCGGCAGCAGGGCCCGGGTCGCGCTGTCGTAGACGGTCTCCGCCGTCCCCAGCAGGAACGCGACGAGGTACAGCGCGAGCACGGACCCCGCGTCGCACGCCACGAGCAGCGCCAGCACGCCGAGAGCCACGGCCCGCACGGCGTTGGCGACCGACATGGCGTACCGCCGGTCGACGCGGTCGACGAGCGCGCCACCGAGCAGGGCGAAGAGCAGCCAGGGCAGGAAGGCGAAGGTGGCCAGCCCGGACACCAGGACCGGGTCGCGCGTGTAGGAGGCGGCCAGCAGCGGCAGCGCCGTCCGCCCGATGCCGTCGGCGAGGTTGGACGTCGCGCTGCTGGCGAACAGCCGCCAGAACCGGGAGCCGAGGGCGGTCACGACGGCTCCGCCTCGGCGGCGGGGAAGACGGCGTACTGGACGTCGACCCGGCACGCCCCCGGGCCCGGCGGCAGCTCGCGGTACCGGTCGACGACGGCCTTGAGCTCGTCGGCCAGCGCGCGGGTCTGCCCCGGGTCGAGGGTCAGCGTGCCGTCCATGTCGCTGGAGGCCCGCTGCCACTCCTCCGGCCAGGTGGTCGCGGTGGCGAACCAGTGGGCGAGGCGGCGGCTCCGGCTGGTCTGGAATTCCCGCAGGAGGAAGGTCGCGGCCTCGCGCGTGCCCTCGTCCTGCAGGAACCCGGTGCCGCTGATGTGGATCTCGTCGACCGCCATCCGCCAGGCGCGACGGCGCCGGCCGACCGCGCGGGGCCCCGGCTCCTCGGCGTCGGACTCCTCCACGAAGCCGTGCCGGGCGAGCTGGCGCAGGTGGTAGCTGACGGCCGCCGTCGTCTCCCCCAGCTCCTCGGCCAGGCTCGTCACGCTCACCCGCTCGCGCAGCTCGAGCACGCGGAGGATCTGCACCCGCAGGGGGTGCGCCAGCGCCTTCAGCGCGGGGGCGTCGAGCTCTTTGCGGCGGACCGGCACGCCACCACCCTAGTTTCCCAAGATGGTTTTGCAAACGTCTCTCGGGAAATCATGGCCGTCGGCGAGCCGGCGCTCCGTGCACGGCCGGGCGGCGCGCCCGCCGTGTCGCGTGCGCGGAGCGCCTTCCCGGCCGAGCGGCCGCCCGGGTCAGCGGGAGTAGTACTCCACCACCAGCTGCTCCTCGCAGACCACCGGGACCTCCTCGCGGGACGGCGTCCGCTCCACCCGGCAGACCAGGTCGGACAGGGAGACCGTGAGGTAGGCCGGTGGGGTCGCGTGCGCGCCGGAGGCGGCGACGACGAACGGCTCCTTGACGCGCGACCTCTCCGCGATCTGCACGAAGTCGCCGGGGCGCAGCCGGTAGGAGGGGCGGTCGACGCGCCGGCCGTTGACCAGGACGTGCCGGTGGGTGACGAACTGCCGCGCCTGGTAGATGGTGCGCGCGAAGCCGGCGCGCAGCACGGTCGCGTCGAGGCGCGACTCGAGGTCCTGGATCAGCGCCTCGCCGGTCTTGCCGCCGGTGCGGCGGGCGCGGTCGAAGGCGCGCCGGAGCTGGGTCTCGCTGACGTCGTACTGCGCGCGCAGCCGCTGCTTCTCCAGCAGCCGGGTCGAGTAGTCGCTGGGGGTGCGCCGCTTGCGGCCGTGCACGCCCGGCGGGTACGGGCGCCGCTCGAAGTACTGCACGGCCTTCGGGGTGAGCGGGAGGCCCAGCCTGCGACTGAGCCGGATCTTCGGGCGAGGGGTGTTCACTGGACCTCCGTCTTTGGTAAGGCTTACCTTAGTTCCACTCTACGACCCCGCCGAGGTGATCGCGATGCCCCTTCCCCACCGCAGCGAGCCGACCCTGCACGAGGCCACGGCCGCCGAGCGGGCGCGCACGATCGCCTGCCGCGGGACCGCGTACGTGCACGTCCCCGGCATGGGCAGCAGCCGGCTGCTGGCGGCCACGACGACGGCCGACGGCGAGGTGCTCCTCGTCGTCCCCCGGGACGGCGGGCTGGTGACGGCCGTGCGCAGCTCCCCGCTGGGGGACCTGCCGGTGCGGGTGACCGTCACCGACCGCGCCGCGCTGCCCCTGCGCAACCCGGTGCGCGGCCGGCTGGAGATGGTCGGCTGGCTCGCCCCGGTCGCCGCCGACGAGGAGCTCGACCTCGCGCTGGCGTTCGCCGAGGCGTGCCCCGACGACGTGCTGCTCGACGTCGGCCTGACCGCCACGCTGCTGCGCCTCGACGTGGCGGAGATCCAGCTGGAGGAGGCCGGGGTCAGCGCAGGCGTCGAGCCGGAGGCCTACGCCGGGGCCCGGCCCGACCCGCTGGACGCCGACGAGCTGCTCCGCGAGCACGCCGCGGACCTGGGCGTCCTCTGCGGCAGGGTCCGGCTGTGGGCGGGCGCCGACGACCGCGTGCACGTGCTGGCCGTCGACCGGTTCGGCGTCCTCTTCCGGGTCGAGTGCCCGGCCAGCTGCTACGACGCCCGCATCCCGTTCCCGGCGCCGGTGGCGGACCGGGACGACGTCGGCCCGGCGCTCACCGCCCTGCTGGCCTGCTGCTGAGCCGCGCCGCGCGCGATCAGGCGGCGGTGCGGGCCTCGGCGGCGAGGGCGGCCAGCGCCTTCTCGAAGCACTCCTGCGGCGGCTGCACCAGCCCCGCGCCGACCTGGCCGGTGCCGGCCACCCGCCCGGCCATGCCGGTGTTGATCTGCGGCAGCCAGCCGGTGCGGGCCACCTTGAGCACGTCGATGCCGGCGGGGGCGCCGCGGAAGCCGAGGATCGGGATCGCCATCGCCGGGTTCTCGGCCAGCGCCACCTGGTACATGCGCTCGGTGGTGGCCAGGGCGTCGGGCACCGTCCCGCCGACGAACCGCACGATCGCCGGGGCCGCGGCCATGGCGAACCCGCCGACGCCGTAGGTCTCCATGATCGCGGAGTCGCCGATGTCGGGGTTGGCGTCCTCGGGGCCGTAGTCGCCGAGGAAGAGGCCGACCGGGGTCTGCGCGGGGCCGGTGAACCAGCGGTCGCCGGTGCCGGCGGTCTGGACGCCGAACTCGGTGCCGTTGCGGGCCATGACGGTGACCATCGTCGAGCCGGGGATCCCGCGGGCGGCGTCCATGGCCAGCTTCGCCGTCGGCATGCCGAGGTTGAGGAAGAAGTGCTCGTTGCCGCCGGCGAACCTCAGCACGGCGGCGATGTCCGACGACGGCGCGTCGACCGCCACGATCAGCGGCGAGAGGTCGCGCAGCGCCATCAGCGACCCGGCCCGGTTGCGGTTGTGGGCCTCGTCGCCCATCTGCAGCATCTGGGCGACGATCGCCTTGACGTCGATCGGCTCGGCGCCGGCGTCGAGCGCGCCGCGCACCGCCTTCGACAGCACCGGCCCCAGCACGTCGCGCATCCAGGCCAGCCGGGTGAGCACCTCCTCGCCGTAGGCCCCCATCCGCAGCACCTTGCCGAGGCCCTCGTTGAGGTTGCAGAACGCCTCGCCGCCGTTGACCGGGTCGGCCAGGCACCACATCCACATCGACGGGCTGGTCACCCCGGCCATGGGCCCGACCGCGCGGTGGTGGTGGCAGGGGTCGAGGGTGATCTCGCCGGCGGCGAGGATCCGCTCGGCCTCCTCGACGGTGTCGGCCCAGCCCTCGAACAGGCAGGCGCCGACGAGCGCCCCGCGCAGCGGCCCCGAGGCGTCGGCCCACTCGATCGGCGGCCCGGCGTGCAGCAGCGTCCGGTCGGGCAGGCCCAGCGCCTCGCGCGCCGGCCGGACGTCGACCAGCTGCGAGCCGGCGGCCAGCACCCGCTCGACGGCGGTGCGGTTGGCCGCGGCGCGGCGGGCGTCGAGGGCCAGCGCGGCGAGGTCGGCGGGGTCGCCGAAGGCCGGGGGGCGCCAGTCGACGTCGTGCACGTCGGCGCCCTGGGCGCGCAGCGCGTCGGAGAAGACGTCGACGCCGGCGGCGACGATCGCGGGGGGTGCGGCCAGCAGGTCCCGAAGGCTCATCGCGCGGCTCCCAGCAGGTCGAGCGCACACCGGGTGGCCTGCGCGTTGGAGGCGAAGACGGCGGCGCCGGCCGCGGCGAGGGCGTCGGCCTGCCGGCTCCAGCCCTGCGGGTCGGCCTCGGTGCCGATCAGCGCGACCACCACCGGCAGCGTGCGCGCGGCCCGGGCCGCGGTGAGCGCGGGCACGAGCGCGGCCGCCGGGTCGGGGTCGGCGCCGTACCCGAGGACGACGTCGAGCAGCAGCACGGCCGGCTCGCCCTCCTCGGCCAGGGCGGCGATCGCCTCCAGGCGCAGGGTGGGGTCGATCATCGGGTGCGCGCGGCCGACGGTCAGCGCGTCGTCCCCGAAGTCGACGACGACGTGGCCGCGGACGGACAGGTCCGCCCCGAGGTCGAGCTCGGGCCGCAGCGGGATGTTGGACCGGATGTCGCCGAGCACGGGCGCGGCGAGCAGCATCGCCTCGTCGGCCAGCGTGCCGCCGGAGTAGAGGCCCTTGAGCACGGCGCCGGGCACCGGCGCCTCGACCGGGCCCGGCCGCGACGGCCACACCGGCACGTCGTGGCCCATGTCGGCCAGCAGCGCCTCGACGGCGGCGGTGAGGTCGGGCGTCTCCGGCGAGAGGACGGCGGAGCGCACCGGCACCGACAGCCCGTCGGCCGCGCGCTGCACCGCCTCGGCCACCGCCGGCGCCGGCGGCTTGGAGACCAGCAGCACCCGCTCGGTGGCGGGGTCGGCGTCGAGGGCGGCGAGCGCGTCGAGGGTGGCCCGGCCGCCGACCTCCGCCCTGAGGTCGCGGCCGCCGACGCCGAGCACGTGCGAGACCCCGACGCCGGCCATGTCGAGCAGGCAGGAGACCTGCTGGGCGCCGGTGCCGCTGGCGGCGACCAGGCCGACCGGCCCGCGGCGGACGACGTTGGCGAAGCCGAGCGCGACGCCGGAGACGATCGCGGTGCCGCAGTCGGGCCCCATGACCAGCACGCCGGCGTCGTGCGCGGCCTCCTTGAGCAGGACCTCGTGCTCGACGGGGACTCCGTCGGAGAAGACGAGCACGCTGCGGCCGGCGGCGATGGCGTCGGCGGCCTCGGCCACCGCGTACTGCCCGGGGACGCTGATGATCGCCAGGGTCTCGCCGGGGACCTCGGCCAGGCCGGCGCCGATGGTGCGCAGCGGGACGGTGGCGGCGCTCGTGCCGGTGCGCTCGCGCTCGGCGAGGGCGGCGTCGACGGCGGCCGTCGCGGCGGCGAGCGCGTCGTCGTCGGCCGCCCTGATCGCGACGAGCAGCTGCTCGGGCGATGCCTCCTGCGCCGGCGCCAGGCCCATGTTGGCGGCGAGCTCGAGGTTCAGCGGGGTGGCCATGGCGACCAGGACGGCGGTGACGCCGTCGATCGCGCCGACGTCCCGGCTGACCTGCATGAGCCGCACCGAGTCGGCGTAGACGCCGGAACGGAGCGTGACGGAGCGGACGCCTTCGGAGACGTCGGTCGGTGTGGCAGCCACCTGCACGACCGTACCCACCGATGTCTCAGCGGTGAAGTATCGGAACGGGGCCGCAATAACGATTTAGCACTGAGGTACTTCCGTCGGCGGCGTGCACGGTGTCACAGTTCTCCGGCCCGGTGTGGCAACGCCTGTTGACCGATACCGGATCGGGTCGTAAGTGCACGTCGAGGAGGCACTCATGGCGTTCAGTTGGAAGCTCTACGGGGACGGCAAGACCCCGCCGCTGGGCGAAGCGGTCGCCCCGGACGAGCGGCTCTCGTGGCCGCGCACGGTCGGCATCGGTGCTCAGCACGTGGTCGCCATGTTCGGCGCCACGTTCGTCTTCCCGATCGTCATGGGGCTGGACCCGAACCTGGCGATCCTGATGAGCGGCGTCGCGACGATCATCTTCCTGCTGATCGTCAACGGGAAGGTGCCGAGCTACCTGGGTACCAGCGCCTCCTTCGTCGGTGGCGTGGTGGCGGTCCGGGCGCAGGGTGGTGACGACGCCGACGTCGTCGGCGCGATCCTGGTCTCCGGTGCGGTGCTCGCCCTGGTGGGTGTGCTGATCCACTTCGCCGGCGTCCGGTTCCTGCACGCGGTCCTGCCGCCTGCCGTCACCGGCGCGGTCGTGCTGCTGATCGGGTTCAACCTCGCCCCGGTCGTGGCCGGCATCTACTGGCCGCAGGACCAGTGGGTGGCGCTCGCGGTGATGGCCTTCGTGATCGTCTGCGCGCTCGCCCTGCGCGGCTTCTGGGCCCGCATCTCCATCCTGCTCGGCCTGGTCTTCGGCTACCTGCTGTCGATCCTGCTCGACGTCACCGCGGGCCCCATCACCGCGCCCGACGGCACCGGCGAGGTCAGCACGCACGACCGGATCAACTTCGACGCGGTCGCCGACGCGAGCTGGTTCGGCGCGCCCGATTTGACCGCGCCCAGCTTCTCGCTCAACTTCAGCCTGCTCGTGCTGCCGGCGATCATCGCCCTGATCGCGGAGAACGCCGGTCACGTGAAGGCCGTGGCCGAGATGACCAAGCGCGACCTCGACCCGTACATGGGCCGGGCGATCGCCGCCGACGGTGTCGCCACCGTCGTCGCCAGCGCGGTCGGCGGCTCCCCGACCACCACCTACGCCGAGAACATCGGCGTCATGGCCGCCACCCGCGTCTACTCGACGGCCGCCTACTACGTGGCCGCGCTCGTGGCGATCCTGCTCGGCTTCATCCCGAAGTTCGGCGCGCTGATCAACATCGTCCCCGGTGGCGTGCTCGGCGGCATCACCGTGGTGCTCTACGGGATGATCGGGTTGCTCGGCGCCAAGATCTGGAAGGAGAACCGGGTCGACTTCGCCAACCCGATCAACCTCGTGCCGCTCGCGGCGGGCATCATCATCGCCATCGGCAACGTCACCCTCGAGTTCACCGACACGTTCTCGCTGAGCGGCATCGCCCTCGGCACGATCGTCGCGGTGCTCGGCTGGCACGTCGCCCGCGCGGTGGCGCCGGCCGACATGAAGGCCGCGCTGCTGGCCGAGCGGGCCGGCGTCGAGGGCCCGTACCAGGGTGCGCCCGAGTTCGAGGACCCGTACGCCGGTGGCGCCGACCCGTCGTCCGTGGACGAGGTCGGCCGCCCCGGCACCCCCCGCACCAACCGATAGGAGCACGCGCCACCCGTGAAACCGGCACCGTTCCGCTACGCCGACCCCGGCACCCTCGACGAGGCCCTCGCGGTCCTCGAGTCCGAGGGTGCGGGCGCCAAGGTGCTGGCCGGTGGTCAGTCGCTGCTGCCGCTGCTGTCGATGCGGCTGGCGGCGCCGACGACCCTGGTCGACATCAACCGGGTGCCCGGCCTCGACGCCGTCGAGGCCACCGGGGACGGCGTGCGGGTCGGTGCGCTCGTGCGCCACGGGGCGCTGCTCCGCGACGCCGCCGCCGCCCGGGTCCAGCCGCTGCTGGCCCGGGCGACGGCGAACGTCGCCCACCCCGCGATCCGCAACCGCGGGACGACGGTCGGCTCCATCGCGCACGCCGACCCCTCCGGCGAGATGACCTCCGTCCTCGCCCTGACCGGCGGCTCGGTCACCGTCGCGACGCCGTCCGGGATCTCGACCGTGCCGTGGCAGGAGCTGTTCGTCGGCCCGCTGGAGACCTCGGTGCACGGCCCCGCCGTCGTCACCTCCGCCTTCTTCCCGGCGCTGCCGGAGCGCTCGGGCACCGCGTTCGCCGAGGTGGCCCGCCGCAGAGGCGACTACGCCGTCTGCGGCGCCGGCGTCGTCGTCACGCTCGACGCCGACCGCCGGGTGTCCGCCGCCCGGGCGTCCTACATCTCGGTCGGCCTGGTGCCCGAGGTGCACGACCTCACCGAGGCCGTGGCCGGGACGCCGGTCGACACCGCCGCCTGGGGCGCCGCCGCCAAGCTGGCGCAGAGCCTGGTCGAGCCCGACACCGATCTCCACGCCAGCGCCGACTACCGGCGCCTGCTGGTCGGCGTGCTGACCGAACGCACACTCGCCTCCGCCGCCGCGGAGGCCGCTGGGAGGGCCGCATGACCGCCTCGGTCGACACCGAGCGGACGGTCACGCTGACCGTCAACGGGGTCCGGCACGAGGTCGCCGTGCCGGTGCGCCGGCTGCTGTCCGACGCGCTGCGCCACGACCTCGGCCTCACCGGCACGCACGTCGGCTGCGAGCACGGCGTCTGCGGCGCCTGCACCGTGCTGGTCGACGGGGCGCCGGTGCGCTCGTGCCTCATGCTCGCCGTGCAGGCCGAGGGGCACGAGGTGCAGACCGTCGAGGGGCTGGCCCGCGACGACGGGCAGGGCGGGCAGGTGCTGCACCCGGTCCAGGAGGCCTTCCGCGAGTGCCACGCCCTGCAGTGCGGCTTCTGCACCCCGGGCTTCCTCATGACGATCGCGGCCGGGCTCGAGGACCGCGACCGGACGGCGGAGATCACCGAGGAGGAGGTCGACGAGATCGTCGGCGGCAACCTCTGCCGGTGCACCGGCTACGCCAACATCAAGAAGGCCGTGCGGCACGCCGCCGCCGCGATGAAGGACCCGGCGTGACGACGAAGCTGTTCGGCGAGCCGGTCCGCCGCCGCGAGGACGCCCGCCTGATCACCGGCCGGGGCCGCTACCTGGACGACATCGGCCACTCCGCGCTGGCCGCCGCCTTCGTGCGCAGCCCGCACGCGCACGCCCGGGTCGTCGACGTCGACGTCGACGCGGCGCTGGACGTCGAGGGCCTGGTGGCGATCTACACCTACGAGGACCTCAACGGCCCGATGGCCGAGCCGCTGCCGGTGCTCATCCCGCACCCGCAGCTGCACGCCCCGCGCACCGGCTACCCGCTGGCCAACGGGGTGGTGCACCACGTCGGCGAGCCGGTGGCGATGGTGGTGGCCACCGACCGGTACCTGGCCGAGGACGCCGCCGAGAAGATCGTCGTCACCTACGAGGAGCTGCCGGTCGTCGTCGGGGTGGACGCCGCCCGCGAGGCGCGGGCCACCGTGCACGCCGACGTGCCGGACAACGTGGCCGCCGTCCACCACCAGGAGACCGGTGACGTCGAGGCGGCGCTGGCCGCGTCGCCGCACACGCTCTCCTTCACCCAGTACATCGAGCGCAGCGCCTGCACGCCGATGGAGGGCAAGGGCGTGCACGCGCGGTGGGACGCCGACGACCGGTCGCTGCGCGTCTACTCCAGCACCCAGGCGGCGACGTCGGTGCGCGCGGCGATCGCGGCCAAGCTGGAGCTGTCGCTGGACAAGGTCGAGGTGATCGCGCCCGACGTCGGTGGCGGCTTCGGCGTGAAGATCGTGCACCCGTGGCCCGAGGAGCTGCTGGTGCCGATGGCCGCGATCGCGCTCGGCCGGGAGGTGAAGTGGACCGAGGACCGCCGGGAGCACTTCATCGGCTCGGCCCACGAGCGCCAGCAGCGGCAGGAGATCACCGCCGGCTACGACGACGAGGGCCGGCTCACCGCGCTCGACGTCCACATCTGGCACGACAACGGCGCGTACACGCCCTACGGGATCATCGTGCCGATCGTGACGGCGACCCAGCTGGTCGGCCCGTACGCGATCCCGACCTACCGGGTGAAGGTCGAGAGCGTCTACACCAACACCGTCATCGTCACGCCGTACCGCGGCGCCGGGCGGCCGCAGGGCTGCTACGCGATGGAGCGGACGATGGACCGCATCGCCGACGCGCTGGGCCTGGACCGGGCCGTGGTGCGGGAGCGGAACCTCATCCAGCCCCACCAGTTCCCCTACGACCACCGGCTGACCTTCCAGGACGGCCGGCCGGTGATCTACGACTCCGGCGACTACCCCGGGCTGCTGGCGAAGCTCAGGGACCTCGTCGGCTGGGACGCGGTCGACGCCCGGCGGGAGGACGCCGCCGCCCGCGGCAAGCTGCTCGGGGTCGGGATGGCGCTCTACGTCGAGGGCACCGGGCCCGGCCCGTACGAGGGCGGGCACGTGCAGGTGCTCGGCAGCGGCAAGGTGCTGGTCTCGACCGGGCTGACCTCGCAGGGCCAGGGGCACGAGACGGTGTTCGCCCAGATCGTCGCCTCCGAGCTCGGGGTGCCGATCGAGGACGTCGAGGTGACCACCGGCGACACGCGGCGCTTCGGCTACGCGGTGGGCACCTTCGCCTCGCGGGCGGCGGTGATGAGCGGCAACGCGATCGCGCTGGCCGCCCGCGGGGTGCGCGAGAAGGCGCTGCGCATCGCGGCCGACGTGCTCGAGGCCGACCCCGGCGACCTGGAGATCAGCGACGGCGTGGTGCAGGTGAAGGGGACGCCGGGCGCCTCGGTGCCGCTGCGCACGGTCGCCGTCCTGTCCAACCCGCTGCGGTACGCCTTCGACGAGGCGGCCAAGCAGGCGACGCAGTTCGCGGTGACGGCGTCCGACGACCGGCCACCGGTGGCCGAGGGCGACGCCCCGGGGCTGGAGCACCGCGACTACTACTCGCCGATCCGGTCGACGTTCGCCTCGGGCGCGCACGCGGCGGTGGTGGAGATCGACCCGGCGACCTGGCAGATCGAGATCGTGGACTACGCCGTGGTGCACGACTGCGGCAACGTGGTGAACCCGATGATCGTCGAGGGCCAGGTGCACGGCGGCGTCGCGCAGGGCGTGGGCGGGGCGCTGTACGAGCGGATGGCCTACGACGCCGACGGGCAGCTGCAGAACGCCTCGTTCATGGACTTCCTCATGCCCTACGCGTCCGAGGTGCCCGACATCGCGATCGACCACCAGCAGACGCCGTCGCCGCTGAACCCGCTCGGGATCAAGGGCGCCGGGGAGGCCGGGGTCATCCCGGGGACCGCGGCGATCGCCTCGGCGATCGAGGACGCGACGGGACGGCGGATCGCCTCGATGCCCATCTCGCCGACCGAGCTGTACGACCTGATGCGCGACGAGAACGCCGAGCTGACCGCTCGGGGAACGGGAGTCCTGGCGTGAACCTCGACGGCTCGGCGGTGCTGCACGCGGACCCGGAGAAGGTGTGGTCGGTGATCACCGACCCGGCGGTGCTCGCGCGGACCATCCCCGGCTGCGAGTCGCTCGAGCAGACCGGCGCGGACGAGTACCGGATGAGCGTCTCGGTCGGCGTGGGCGCGATCCGCGGCACGTACGCCGGCGAGGTGCGGCTGACCGACCAGGACCGGCCGAAGTCCTACGTCATGCACGCCTCCGGCGCCGGCGCGCCGGGCCAGGTGCGGGCCACGGTGCGCATCGGGCTGGAGCCCTCCGACGAGGGGACGACGCTGACCTACTCGGCGGACGCCGTGGTCGGCGGGCCGGTGGCCGGGGTCGGGCAGCGGATGATGACCGGCGTCGCCAAGCGGATGGCCGGCCAGTTCTTCAAGGCGATCGACGACGAGCTCACCGGCCGCGTGGTGCCGATCGCCGCCGCCCCCTCGGCCCGGGTGCCGGCCGAGGCCGAGGTGGGCGCCCCGCCGGCGGCCGCCGCACCGCAGGTCTTCACCGGCCGGGCGGCCGCCGCCGCGCCGGGCGAGACGCAGACGTTCCTGCTCGGCGCCGGCGTCGGCGCCCTGCTGACCGCCTTCGGCGTGGCGATCGGCTACCTGCTCGGCCGTCGCCGTTGACCGTTGTGCGCGCGGCGCCCTCCCCGGTCACGGGACAGGGCACCGCGCGCACACTCAGCTCGCCTCGAGCGCCGGGTAGTCGGTGTAGCCCTCGGCGCCGGAGGCGTAGAACAGGTGCGCCCGCGGCTCGTTCTCGGAGTGCTCGCCCCGCCAGCGCTCGACCAGGTCGGGGTTGGCGATGACCGGCCGGCCCACGGCGACGGCGTCGGCGTGGGCGGCCTCGATCAGCCGGACCGCCTCCTCGCGGGTGGTCACGGTGCCGAAGCCGCTGTTGGCGATCAGCGGGCCGCCCGAGCGCTCGCGCAGCTCCTGCACCAGCTCCCCCGCCGGTTCCACGTGCAACACCGACAGGTACGCCAGCCCCAGCGGCCGCAGCGCGTCGACCAGGGCGCCGTAGGTGGCGCGGACGTCGTCCCGGTCGGTCTCGAGCGCGTCCTGGATGTTGTGCTCGGGCGAGATCCGCAGGCCCACGCGGCCGGGCCCGATCGCCTCGGCCACGGCGGTGACCACCTCGACGACGAACCGCGCCCGGTTCTCGGGGGAACCGCCGTACGCGTCGGTGCGCCGGTTCGACGCCGGCGACAGGAACTCGTGCAGCAGGTAGCCGTTGGCGCCGTGGATCTCGACGCCGTCCAGGCCGGCCTCGACGGCGCGCTCCGCGGCCGCGACGAAGTCCCGCAGCGTGGCCCGCGCCTCCTCGGCGGTGAGCGCGTGCGGGACGGGGTAGCGCTGCTTGCCCTTCTCGGTGTGCCCCTCGCCGTCGATCGCGATCGCGCTCGGGGCGACGACGCGGCGCCCGCCGTTGACGTCGGGGTGGGTGACCCGGCCACCGTGCATCACCTGCACCACGATCCGGCCGCCGCGGGCGTGCACCGCCTCGGCCACCCGCCGCCAGCCGGCGACCTGCTCGTCGGTGACGATGCCGGGCTGGCCGACGAACGCCTGCGACTCGTGGTTCGGGTAGGTGCCCTCGGTGACGATCAGGCCCACCCCCGCGCGCTGCCGGTAGTGCTCGACCAGCAGCTCGTTCGGGACGCCGGAGCTGCCGGCGCGCATGCGGGTGAGCGGCGCCATGACGACGCGGTTGGCGAGCTCGAGGTCGCCGAGGGTCACGGGGCTGAACAGGTCCATGCAGGGGGCAACCGGCCCCGTTGCGGGCCGGATTCCGGAACGGGACCGACTGCGGCGAGGGTCACGCCGGGTCAGGCGGCGGGCGACCGGTCCCGGTTGACCAGGATGGCCAGCTGCGTGCGGGTGCGCACGCCCAGCCGGCGCATCGAGGCGGTCAGGTGGCTCTTGACCGTGGCCAGGCTGAGGAACAGCCGGCCGGCGATCTCCTCGTTGCTCAGCCCCTGCGCCACCAGCTCGGCGACGTCGCGCTGCCGCTCGGTGAGCCGGTCGAGCGCCCGCTCCCCGGCCCCGGCGCCGGACCCGGCCTCGGGCGCGGTCAGGTAGCGCACCAGCCGGCTCGTGGCCGCCGGGTCCAGCGCCGCCTCGTGCCGGGCCAGCGCCCGGACGCCGTCGACCAGCCGCTGCGCGGCCGAGCGGCGGGGCAGGTAGCCGCGGACGCCGGCCTGGAGCACCTCCACCAGCTCCGCATCGGCCTCGTCGCCCTGCTCCGCCAGCACGAGCACCGCGGTGCCGCGCCGGCACAGGTCGCGCAGGAGGGGCAGGGTCGCGCCGCCCACGAGCCCCTGCCGGACGACGACGACCTGCGTGCCGGCGTCGTCGACCGCGGCGAGCGCGCCGGGCAGGTGGGCGGTCTCGGCGACCACCGCCATGTCGGGTTCGGCCTCCAGCACCACGCGCAGGCCGAGGCGGAAGACCTCCTGGTCCTCGCACAGCAGGACGCGGACCAGCGACGTCGGCGGAGGAGCCGCGCCGACCGGCGGGCACGGCGTACCCGCTGCCCGCGGCCGCACCGCGAGAGGAGCTCCGGCCCGCCCGTCGGGGCGCCCGGGGAGCGGGCGCACCGGTCCGGGACCGAACGCGCTGTGGGTCTGGCTCATGTCGATGCCCCCTGCCCGGCTCGAGTGACCTGGGCCGGTACGGCACCACGTGGGCGCCTCGGTTTCGGCACCGGTCAGTTCAGACGGACCATGGAGAACGATAGCGCACAATCGGTCTCTGTACAGCCAATGCTCATGCGGCTGACAGCCGGCCCACAGCCGTGCGGCGGCTCACCGCGCCGCGCTCACCGGACGTGACCGGTCAGCGACCGACGGGGCCGTTCCCGGGGTCCCCCGGGCGGCCACCGCGGTGCACGTGGATGGCCAGCTGGGTGCGGTCGCGCAGCCCGAGCCGGCGCAGCGCCACCGTCACGTGGCCCTTGACCGTCGCGCGGCTCACGCGCAGCCGCTCGGCGATCTCGGCGTTGGTCAACCCCTCGGCGACCAGCTCCGAGACCAGCTGCTGCCGCTCGGTCAGCGGGTTGGCCGGCGGTTGGTCGTCGTCGGGCTCGCCCCGGGCGCCGTCGAGGTGGTGCAGCAGCTCGCCGGTGACGGCGGCGTCGAGGACCGTCTCGCCGCGGGCCACCGCCCGCACGCCGTCGACCAGCCGCTCCGGGCTCGCCGAGGTGTGCACGTAGCCGCGCGCCCCGGCCCGGAGGGCGTCGACGAAGTCGCTGCCGGTGCCGGCCTCGCCGAGGAGGACCACGCGCGTCCCCAGCGCGGTCAGCGCGCGCACGAGGTCCCGGACCACCGGTCCCCGCGCGCCCAGGCCGACCAGCGTGACGTCGGGCTGCAGGGAGCCGGCGAGCGCCAGCGCCTCCTCGGCGTCGGCGGCCTCGGCCACCACGCGCAGGTCGTGCGCCCAGCGCAGGACGGTGCGCAGCCCGTGCCGCAGCACCTCGTGGTCGTCGCAGACGAGGACCCCGACGGGCGCGCCGTCCCCGGTACCCCAGGGGACGCCCCGATCAGGTTCGCCGACCATGCTCGCCAGCTCCCGTCCCGGCCCACCGCCCCCGCTCAGCGACGCCGCACGTCGAAGAACCGGAAGTTAGGCGATGCCCCCACCGGGTCGCCACCGCTTGACGCACGCCGGGGCCGATCCGGCTCACGGTTCATACCCGGGTAGCGGCCCGCCCCCTCCGGATTGGGGGGCGCCCCCGGCTCCCGGAGGCGTCGGCCCCGCTCCGGGAGGGGGTCGCCCCTCCCCGCGACGGTCCCGGGACCCTCCCCGGGTCTAGGGCCGGTGGTCCGTCGTCCGCACCCCGGGGCGCGAGCAGGAACTGGACGCGCGGCCGATGTGGCGGCCGCCCCCGGCTGCCTAGCGTTCGGCGCATCCGATCCCGGCCCTGCCCGACGCTGGAGGCCTCGGTGGACCAGACCATGATCATCGCGAGGATGGCGCCCGAGTCCGCCGACGACGTCGCCGCGATCTTCGGCCGCTACGACGCGACCCCCATGCCGCACGAGATCGGGGTGCGCAGCCGGTCGCTGTACCGGTTCCACAGCCTGTACGTGCACCTCATCGACTTCGACCGGCCGGCGCCCGAGGCCATGCGGATCGCCCAGTCGTTGCCCGCCTTCCGCGCGGTGAGCGACGACCTGCGGCCCTACATCGAGGCCTACGACCCGAACTGGCGCTCCCCGCGGGACGCCATGGCCCAGCGCTTCTACCACTGGACCTCCTCCCCCGAGTGACCGTCGCGGACACGGCTGAGAGGCACGAGATGACGACCACGGCACCGGGGACCGCGCCGACGGCGGCCGACCAGGCGGGCTGGGTCTCCTGCCCGGACTGCGGCTGGCTGCTCTACCGCAAGCGGCTGGAGCGCAACCTCTCCGTCTGCCCCGAGTGCGACCACCACCTGCGCCTCGGCGCCCGGGCGCGCATCGACCTGCTCGCCGACCCCGGCAGCTTCGCCGAGTGCGCGTTCTCCCCCGGTCCGCGCGACCCGCTGGCCTTCACCGACCTGCGCGACTACCCCGAGCGGCTGCAGGACGCCGCCCGCCGGTCCGGGGAGTCCGAGGCGGTCGTCGTCGGGACGGCGGCCATCGGCGGCGCCGACGTCGTCCTCGCCGTCATGGACTTCTCCTTCCTCGGCGGCAGCATGGGGATCGAGGTGGGCCGGCGGGTCAGCGGCGCGGCCGACCTGGCCCTGGAGCGCCGGCTGCCGCTGGTCACCGTGTGCGCGAGCGGCGGCGCCCGCATGCAGGAGGGCGTCTTCTCGCTGTTCCAGATGGCGCGGGCCAGCGCCGCCTTCGCCCGGCTCCGCGAGGCCGGCCTGCTCTCGGTCTGCGTGCTCACCGACCCGACGTACGGCGGGGTGTCCGCCTCGTTCGCCACGCTCGCCTCGGTGCTGGTCGGCGAGCGCGGCGCGCACGTCGGCTTCGCCGGGCCGCGGGTGGTGCAGGAGACGATCCGCGCCGAGCTGCCCGCCGACTTCCAGACGGCGGAGTTCCTGCTGGCGCACGGCCTGGTCGACCGGGTGGAGAGCCGCGCCGAGCTGCGCCCCCTGCTCGCCCGGCTCGTCGCCCTGCACCGCCGTCCGGCCGCGAGCCACCCGGTCCGCCCCGCCGCCGGCCGGGCGCAGCCGCCGGGGGCCCTGCTCGACGTCGACCCCTGGGAGGTCGTGCAGCGGGCGCGGGTGACCGACCGGCCGACGACGCTGGACCACCTGCACGCGGCCTTCGACGACTTCGTCGAGCTGCACGGCGACCGGGCCTTCGCCGACGACCCCGCGGTCGTGGGCGGGGTGGCCTCGATCGGCGGGCGCAACGTCGTCGTCATCGGCCACGAGAAGGGCCACTCCGTGCGGGAGCGCGTCGCCCGCAACTTCGGCATGCCGCACCCCGAGGGGTACCGCAAGGCGCTGCGGCTGCTCGACCACGCCGAGACGTTCGGCCTGCCGGTGGTCACCCTCGTCGACACCCCCGGCGCGCACCCCGGCCCGGAGGCCGAGGAGCGCGGGCAGTCCCACGCGATCGCCGAGATCATCCAGCGCAGCAGCCGGCTGCGCGTGCCGATCGTCGCGGTGATCACCGGGGAGGGCGGCAGCGGCGGCGCGCTCGCGCTGTGCACCTCCGACCGGCTGCTCGTGCTCCAGAACGCCTACCTGTCGGTGATCAGCCCCGAGGGGTGCGCGGCGATCCTCTGGCGCAGCGCCTCGGCGGCGCCCACCGCCGCCCGCGCCATGCGGCTCGGCGCCGCCCACCTGTACGGCACCGGCATCGCCACCTCCGTCGTCCCCGAGCCGGAGGGCGGCGCGCACACCGACCCGGACGCCGCCTCGCAGGCACTGCGCGAGGCGCTGGTCCGCGAACTCGAGGACCTCGCGCGGCTCGGCACCGACGAGCTGGTGGAGGCCCGCGCCCGGAGGTTGTCCCGGATCGGTGGGGACGACGGCCTCTTCCTCCGGCCCCTGCAGCCCGTCGTCCCGCAGAGGAGCTGACGTGAAGGCCACCGAGCTCCCCCCGAGGGCGGCGATGAACGGTTCCGGCGCGGTGCCGCCCTCCCCGGAGGACACCGCCCGCGCGCTGCGCGACGAGGTCGTCGAGCTGGCCCGCGCGCTGCCGGGCGACCTGCGCCGGCTCACCGTGCGCAGCGGCGACCGCGCCATCGAGATCGAGTGGGCGCCGGCGGCCGACGGCGGCGCGCCCGCCGCGCCGCGGCCGGCCGCCGAGGCCCCGCCCGCCGAGCCCGCCGCCGCGGACGGCCTCGCGGCCGAGGGGCTCGTCGCCGTCCGCGCCCCGCTGGTCGGCACCTTCTACGCGGCGCCGTCCCCCGACGCCGACCCGTTCGTCCGCGAGGGCGACGAGGTGGAGGCCGGCCAGACCCTCGCGATCGTCGAGGCGATGAAGCTGATGAATCCGATCGTCGCCGAGGAGGGCGGCGTGGTGACCGAGCTCCTCGTGCGCAACGCCGAGTCGGTGGAGTACGACCAGGTGCTCATGCTGCTGCGGCGGCCGCGGTGATCAGCCGCCTGCTCATCGCCAACCGCGGTGAGATCGCGGTCCGGATCGCCCGGGCCTGCCGCGAGCTCGGCATCGAGGTCGTCGCCGTCTTCTCCACGGCCGACCGGGACTCGGCGGTCGTCCGGATGGCCGACGAGGCCGTGCACATCGGGCCGCCGGCGCCGCGGTGCAGCTACCTGCACGTGCCGAACATCGTGGAGGCGGCGCTGCGCACCGGCGCCGACGCGGTGCACCCCGGCTACGGCTTCCTCTCCGAGGACCCCGACTTCGCCGAGATCTGCGCCGCCGAGGGGCTCACCTTCGTCGGCCCGCCGCCCGCGGTGATGCAGCAGATGGGCAACAAGGCCACGGCGCGCCGGCTCATGGCCGACGCCGGCCTGCCGCTGCTGCCCGGCGTCGTCGAGCCGGTGCGCACCGCCGACGAGGGCCGCGAGATCGCCGACCGGATCGGCTACCCGGTGATCATCAAGGCCGCAGCCGGCGGCGGCGGCCGCGGGATGACGGTCGTGACCTCCCCCGGTGACTTCGCGGGGGCGTTCACCACCACCCGGGCCACCGCGCGGGCGGTCTTCCGCGACCCCGCCGTCTACGTGGAGCGGTACCTGCCGGCCGCCCGCCACGTCGAGGTGCAGGTGCTCTGCGACGCGCACGGCCACGGGGTGCACCTCGGCGAGCGGGACTGCTCCCTGCAGCGCCGGCACCAGAAGCTGCTGGAGGAGGGCCCCGCCGGCCACCTGTCCCCGGCCCAGCGCAGCGGGCTGGGGGCCCTGGCCGTGCACGGCGCCCTCTCCGTCGGCTACACCGGGGCCGGGACCATGGAGTTCCTCGTCGACGGCTCCGGGCGCGCGTACTTCATGGAGATGAACGCCCGCATCCAGGTCGAGCACCCGGTCACCGAGCTGCTCACCGGCATCGACCTGGTCCGCGAGCAGATCCTCGTCGCCGGCGGCCGCCGGCTGCAGATCACCCAGGAGGACGTCGTCCCCCGCGGCGCGGCGATCGAGTGCCGGATCAACGCCGAGGACCCGGCCCGCGGCTTCGCCCCCGCCCCCGGCCGGCTGGAGGTGCTGCAGGTCCCCGACGGTCCCTGGACCCGCTTCGACACCGGCTACCGCCAGGGCGACGACGTCCCCCCGCACTACGACTCCCTGCTCGGCAAGCTCGTGGTCTGGGCGCCCGACCGCGCCCGGGCGATCCGCCGCATGGACCGCGCCCTGGCGGAGCTGCGGGTCGAGGGCCCGGGCCTGCACACCACCGTCGACCTGCACCGCGCCCTGCTGCGCCACCCCGACGTGCTCGCCGACCGGCACGACGTCCAGTTCCTCGACCGCACGCTGCCCGAGCTGCTGCACCGCACGGCCGCGCTCGGCGAGGACCCGGCGCCCGCCCCGCCCGACGCGCGCGGCTCCCTGCAACTCGTCCGTCCCGCGACCCCGGACCGCCCGGAGCCGCACGACCCCCTCCTCGAAAGGACACCTGCCGTGACCGATCCCAGCTTCACCCTCGACGACCTCATGGACCTGCTCACCGAGAAGGCCGGGCTGCCCGCGGCCAACCGCACCACCGACCCGGACGCCCGGTTCGAGGACATCGGCCTCGACTCGCTGGCCTTCCTCTCGATGCAGACCGAGCTGCACGACCGCTACGGCGTGGAGATGCCCGACGACAGCCCGGGCCGCTACACGTTCGGCGAGATCGTCGCCACCGTCTCCGGCTCCGCGCCGGCCGGGATGGCCTGACATGAGCAGCACCCTCGAGCAGCGGACGGTCGGCCACACCGACAACTCGATCTTCATCGACGCCGACCTCGACCACGTGTGGCGCATGACCAACGACCTGGAGTCCTGGCCCCAGCTGTTCACCGAGTACGCCGAGGTGGAGATCCTGGCCCGCACCGGGTCGACGTTCCGCTTCCGGCTCAAGATGCACCCCGACGAGTCGGGGCGGGTGTGGAGCTGGGTCTCCGAGCGCACCCTCGACGAGGCGGCGCACGAGGTCGTCGCGCGCCGGCTCGAGCCGGGGCCCTTCGAGTTCATGGACATCCGGTGGACCTACGCCCCGGAGGGCACCGGCACCCGGATGCGGTGGGTCCAGGACTTCCGGATGCGCCCGGAGGCGCCGATCGACACCGCCGGGATGACCCGGCGGATCGACGCCAACAGCAAGATCCAGATGGCCGTCATCCGCGACAAGGTCGAGGCGGCGGCCCGGGCCCGGGAGCCGGGGTCGTGAGCACCGCGGTGGCCGGTGGAGGGGGCTCGGGCAACGCGGTGGCCGGGGGCAGGGGGACCGGCAGCGCGGTCGCGGTCGTCCTGCCGGGCGAGAGCGGCGCCTTCGCCGGGCTGGCCAACGCCTGGCGGTTCGACGAGCCGGCCGCCGCGGTGTTCGAGGAGGCCTCCGCGGTCGTCGGGCGGGACGTCGCCGACTGGTGGCGCGACCCGCTCAACCTGTCCGACGACGCGGCGGCCCACCTCGCCGTGGTGGTCACCGGCGTGGCCGCCGTCCGCAGCCTGACCGCGCGCGGGCTGCGCCCGGTCGTCGTGGCCGGGCACGGGGTGGGCGAGTACGGCGCCCTGGTGGCGGCCGGCGCCCTGCGCCTCGACCAGGTCGTCGAGCTGGTGCACTGGCGGGCCGACCTGCTGGCCCTCTCACCCCGGCCGTCCTGCGCGGGCATGGCCGCCGTGATCGGCGCGGGGGCCGGCGACGTCGCCCGGATGCTGGTCGCCGAGACCGGCAGCGCGGGCACGCTGGCGATCGCCTGCGTCGACGGTCCGCGGCAGGTGGTGCTCTCCGGCACCCGCGAGGAGCTCACCCGCGCCCGGCGGGCGGTGCTCGCCGCCGGGCTGGACATGGTGCGCCTGCCGGGGCGCTCGGCGTGCCACGGCCCGCTCATGGCGCCGGTGGCCGCGCACCTGGCCACGGCGCTGGCCGACCTCGAGTGGTCCGAGCCCGCGATCGCCGTCGTGCCCAACGCCGACCCCGTGCCCACCCGCGACCCCGACCGGCTGGCCACCTGCCTGCGGGCGCACCTGACCTCACCCGTGCTGTGGGAGCGCACCTCCGCCGCCCTCGTGGAGGCCGGCGCGGCCGCCGTCGTCGAGGTCGGCACCGTCCCGGTCCTGGGCCCGCTGGTCCGGCAGGTGCACCCGGACCTCCCGGTGGCCCTGGTCTCCGGCCCGCACCTGCCCTTCCCCGTCGCCAGCCCGGCGCCCGTCCTCGCGGGCCCGGTCCCCACCCGAGGAGAGACATGACGACCATCCAGCACGCCGCGCCCGCGGTCCGCTGCGGCCCGACGGTGCACCGGGCCGACGTCCCGCCCAACCGCCGCCGCGGCGGGGACATCCGGGTGCTGCTGTCCCCGACGAGCGTCGGCGCCACCGCCGGCTTCATGGGGACGCTCACCCTCCAGCCGGGCGAGGTGGTCACCGAGCACTGGCACCCCTACTCGGAGGAGTACCTCTACTGCGCCGAGGGCGACGTCCTGGTCACGCTGGACGGCGAGGAGCGGCGGCTGGTCGCCGAGTCGGCGGTGCACATCCCGATCGGGGTGCGCCACCGCATCGTCAACGACGGCCCGACGACGGCGTTCTTCGTCTTCCTGTGCGGCCCGCTGGCGCCGCGGCCGGAGCTGGGGCACGTCGACACCGAGCTCCCGCCGGGTACCCGGTGAGCGCCGACCGGCGCCGGGTCGTCGTCACCGGGATCGGCGTGGTCGCACCCGGCTCGATGGGCCGCGAGGGCTTCTGGGACATGCTGACGGCCGGGCGGACGGCGACCCGGCGGATCACCTTCTTCGACCCGAGCCGGTTCCGCTCGCAGGTCGCGGCCGAGGTCGACTTCGACGGCCGCGCGCTGGGCCTCACCGCCCACGAGGTGCTGCGCAACGACCGCTTCGTGCAGATGGCGATGGTCGCCGCCGACGAGGCGGTCGCCGACTGCGGGCTGGGGATCGGCTCGGGCGCCGCCGACGCGCCCGACCCCGACCGCGTCGGCGTCACGCTGGGCAGCGCGGTCGGCGCGACGATGCGGCTGGAGCAGGAGTACGTCGCGGTGAGCGACGCCGGCACGCACTGGCTGGTCGACCCGCGCTACGCCTCCGGGTTCCTCCACCACGCGCTGGTGCCCAGCTGCGGCGCCACCGAGCTCGCGGTGCGGTTCGGCGCCCACGGCCCGGCCACCGTGGTGTCCACCGGCTGCACCTCGGGGATCGACGCGGTCGGCTACGGCACCCAGCTCATCGAGGACGGCGACGCCGACATCGTGATCTCGGGGGCCAGCGACGCGCCGATCTCGCCGATCTCCATGGCCTGCTTCGACACCATCCGGGCCACCACCGGCAACAACGCCGACCCCGAGCACGCGGCCAAGCCGTTCGACGCCCGCCGCGACGGTTTCGTCATGGGCGAGGGCGCCGCCGTCCTGGTGCTGGAGGAGCTGGAGCACGCCCGCCGCCGCGGCGCGGAGCCCTACTGCGAGATCACCGGCTACGCCAACCGGTGCAACGCCTTCCACATGACCGGGCTGCGCCCCGACGGCATCGAGATGGCCGAGGCGATCCGGCAGGCCCTCGACCAGGGCCGCACCGACCCCGACGAGGTCGGCTACGTGAACGCGCACGGCTCCGGCACCAAGCAGAACGACCGCCACGAGACCGCCGCGGTCAAGCTCAGCCTGGGCGAGACCGCGCGCCGGGTGACGATGAGCTCGATCAAGTCGATGGTCGGGCACTCGCTCGGCGCCATCGGGTCGATCGAGATCGCCGCGACGGCGCTGGCCGTGCAGCGCGGCGTCGTCCCGCCCACGGCGAACTACGAGGTCCCCGACCCCGAGTGCGACCTCGACTACGTGCCGGTCACCGCCCGCGAGCAGAAGGTCGACGTCGCGGTCTCGGTCGGCAGCGGCTTCGGCGGGTTCCAGTCGGCGATCGTGCTGGCGCACCCCTCGCGGCGGATGCCATGACCGGCCTGCTCGTCACCGGCGTCGGCGTCGTCGCCCCCACCGGGGTGGGCGCCGAGGCGCACTGGGCGTCGCTGCTGGCCGAGAAGCCGGCGATCGCCCCGATCGAGGGCTTCGACACCGCGCAGTACGGCGTCACGCTCGCCGGCCAGGTGCGCGACTTCGTGCCGGCCGACCACGTGGCCCCGCAGCTGATGGTGCAGACCGACCGGTGGACGTGGACGTCGCTGGCCGCCGCGACGCTGGCCGCGCAGGACGCCGGCTACGAGGCGCCCGAGGACGTCTACGCCACCTCGGTGTTCCTGGCCTCCGGCTCCGGCGGCAACGAGTTCAGCCAGCACGAGATCCAGGGCCTGTGGGCGAAGGGCCCCCGGTCGGTGGGCGCCTACCAGTCGATCGCCTGGTTCTACGCGGCGAGCACCGGCCAGATCTCCATCCGCGACGGCTACAAGGGCCCGTCGGGCGTGGTGGTGAGCGAGGGCGCGGGCGGGCTGGACAGCATCGGCTGGGCGCGGCGGGTCGCTCGCCGCGGCACCCCGGCGGTGCTGGTCGGCGGCACGGAGGCCGGCATCTGCCCCTACGCCCTGCTCTGCCAGGTGACCAGCGGCCGGCTGTCGACGGCGACCCGGCCGGAGGACGCCTACCTGCCCTTCGACCGGCGGGCCAACGGCCACGTCATCGGCGAGGGCGGCGCGATCCTGCTGCTCGAGGAGCCGGGCGCGGCGCGGGCGCGGGGCAGCCGGAAGGTGTGGGGCGAGGTCGCCGGCTACGGCGCCACCCACGACGCCCACCACCACGAGCGGCCGGCGCCGGACGCGGTGCAGTACGCGCGGGCGATCCGGCTCTCGCTGGCCGACGCCGGCGTGACGCCCGACGAGGTCGACCTCGTCGTCGCCGACGCGGCGGGCACGCCGGAGCTCGACGCGCTGGAGCTGGCCGCGATCGGCGACGTGTTCGGCGGCCGGTCGGCGCCGGTGCCGGTGACGGCGCCGTCGTCCTACACCGGGCGGCTGATGGCCGGCGGCTCGGCGCTCGACGTCGCCACCGCCCTGCTGGCGATGCGCGACGGCATCGTGCCCGGCACCGCCTTCCTCGACGACCCCGTCGACGCCCCCGGCGTCGACCTCGTGCGGCACCCGCGCGTGCAGGACCTGGCCACGGTCGTGGTGCTCGCCCGCGGTTTCGGCGGGTTCAACAGCAGCCTCGTGCTGCGCCGGTACGAGGAGGCGGCGTGACGACGGCGGACGGCGGCGGCGTGCGCACCCTGCTGCGGATGCGCACGAAGGAGGGCTGCGAGGCGCGGTTCGAGGAGGCGTGGCGGCGGGCCGCCGCCGAGATCAGCCGGGTGCCCGGCAACCTGCGGCAGGAACTGGTGCGCGACGCCGACGACCCGCGGACCTTCCTGATCACCGCCGACTGGGCCGACCGCGCCTCGGTCGACGCCTTCGGCCGCAGCAGCGCGCGGGAGACGCTCACCGCCGCCCTGCGGGACCTGCGCGAGGACGCCTCCCGCAGCACCTACGAGGTCGTGTGCACGGTGCCCGGCGACCGCGGCCCGCGCGTGCGGGTGGACATCAGGACGGTGGTGGGCCCGGGCGAGGAGGAGGCCTTCGAGCTCGGCTACCGCAAGACCGTGGAGCGGCTGCGCGGCACCGCCGGCCTGGTGCGGGAGGAGCTGCTCAAGGAGCCCGACGCGCCCGTCTACCACATCTTCGCCGAGTGGGAGACCGAGCAGGACTTCACGAACTGGGTCGACGACCCCTCGCACGCCGACCAGACCGCCTCGCTGGTGCGCTGGCTGTCGGTGGACTTCGAGCGCCAGCTGTTCGAGATCCGCTACCGCCCGCCCGACCACGTCGGCGGCGACCCCGGCTACGAACCGCCGTCGTCCCCCCGGGTGCTTTCGGTACCGAAAGCCCGGGAGGCGGCCGGGCTTTCGGTACCGAAGGCCCCGGAGGGGGCCGGGCTTTCTGCACCGAAGGCCCCGGAGGCGGCGCCGGTGCCGAGCGCGACGGTGCAGGAGTTCGTCGAGAAGCCGGAGGCGGTGACCGCGCCGGCCGCCCCGCCGGTGCCGGCGGCGCCGTTCGTCCCCGCCGGGTCCACCGACGCCGAGGTGCTCGTGGTCGGGGCGGGCCCGGCCGGGCTCACCCACGCGATCGAGCTGGCCCGACGTGGCATCGCGGTCCGCGTGGTGGACAAGCGGGCCCAGGCGGCCACCCAGGCCGACAAGGCGATCGGCATCCACTGCCGGACCATGGAGATCTGGGAGGACCAGGGCATCGTCGCCGACGCCGTCGACGCCGGCATCTGGCTGCACGGCCAGACGGTGTTCGTCAACGGCCGGCAGACGCACCAGGTCGACTGGGCGGGCCTGGACGAGCTCCCCTACGCCCACCTCGGGCTGCCGCAGTACGAGACCGAGCGGCTGCTCACCGACCGGCTGCGCGCGGCCGGGGTGGCGGTCGAGCGCGGGGTGGAGCTGGTCGGTTTCACGCAGGACGACGAGGGCGTCACCGCGCAGCTGCGGCACCCGTCCGGCGAGGTCGAGGCGGCCCGCGCGCGGTACCTGGTCGGCTGCGACGGCGCGCACAGCGCGGTGCGCACCGGCCTGGGGCTCTCGTTCGTCGGCGGGCTGTCGATGTTCCCGCAGCTGTTCATGCTCGGGGACGTCGACGTGGACTGGGACATGCCCGCCGGGCACCTGCTGCGCTGGGTGCGGATCGAGGAGGGCGGCGAGTTCACCGGCATGCTGGTCTGCGTCCCGCTCAAGGGCCGCAACCGCTACCGGATCGCCACGCTGGCGCCGGAGCGGCTGCAGAAGACCATCGGCTCCGGCGTCGTCCCGGCCGGGTTCTGGCAGGAGTACACCCCGCCCACGCTGGCCGACCTGCAGGCGGCGATCGACGACCTCGGCCCGCCCGGGACGACGGCGAGCAACCTGCGCTGGTCGTCGATCTTCCGGATCAAGCACGGCATCGTCGACCGCTACCGGGTGGGCCGGGTGTTCGTGGCCGGCGACGCGGCGCACCTGCACCCGCCGGCGGGCGGCCAAGGCATGAACACCGGCATCCAGGACGCCTGGAACCTCGGCTGGAAGCTCGCCCTCGCCGTCCGCGGGCAGGCCGCGCCCGGCCTGCTCGACAGCTACGACGCCGAGCGCCGGCCCGCCGGCAAGGCGATCGTCGACCGGGCCGTCGCCATCGCGTTCACCGACGAGATGGACATGGACGACGAGAAGGCCCAGTTCCTGCTCGAGATGCAGATGACGATGAACTACGCCGGCAGCCCCCTGGTCGGCCAGGCCGCGGACGCCCCCGGGTTCCTCGGCGGGCCGGAGCCGGGCCACCGGGCGCCCGACGTCCACGGGCTGCGCCGGTTCGGCATCGCCCACGACCTGCGGCTGTTCGACCTGACCCGCGGCACCCACACCACCCTGCTGCTCTCCGTCGGGCCGGACGCGGCCGAGGAGCTGGTGCTCGCGCTGGAGAAGCTCGCCGTCTCCCTGCGCCAGGCCGGCCGCGGCCAGGTGCGCCCGTACCTGCTCGCCGCCGACGGCGCGCCCGTCCCCCCGCTGGTGGACCTGCCGGTCGTGCGCGACCCCGGCACGTTCCGCGAGGCGTACGGGATCGCCGACGCCGTCACGGCCGCCTACGTCGTCCGGCCCGACGGCCACGTCGGCTTCCGCAGCCGCCCGGTGGTGGAGGAGGCCCTGCAGGAGCACCTGGCGCGCGTGTTCGCGCCCTGACCGACACCGACCTCCCGAGGGGATCCCATGTCACTGACCAGCGAGCGGCCCGCCACCGAGCCCGTGCCCGGTGCCGAGATCTACACGCCCGCGTTCCGCGCCGACCCGTACCCGGTCTACGCCCGGCTGCGCGCCGAGAGCCCGGTGGTCAAGGTGCGCACGCCGCGCTTCGACTCCTTCCTGGTCACCCGCTACGAGGACGCCCGGGCCGCGCTGTCGGACCCGCGGCTGTCCAAGGACCTCTACCGGGCCGGCGACACCTACCTGGCGGTCTTCGGCGAGAAGGCGCGGCAGATCAACACCAACATGCTCAACTCCGACGAGCCCGAGCACAGCCGGCTGCGGCGGCTGGTGACCCAGGCGTTCACGCCGCGTCGGATCGAGGCGATGCGGCCGCGGGTGGAGGAGATCGTCGAGGGCCTGCTCGACCGGATCGCGCCGCTCGGGCGGACCGACTTCATCGACGACTTCGCCCTGCGGCTGCCGCTGGCCGTGATCGGCGACCTGCTGGGCATCCCCCCGGAGGACCACGAGCAGATCCTCAGCGGGACGCAGGTCATCCGCACCGTCGGCACCGGCGGGCGCAGCCCGCAGGAGGACCGGGCGGCGATCGGCGAGGCCCAGCAGCGGCTGCACGCCTACTTCACCGGCCTGGTCGCGGCCAAGCGCCGGGAGCCCGGGCAGGACCTGGTGAGCTCGCTCATCGCCGCGCGCGACGAGCAGGGCCGGCTGTCGGAGGCCGAGCTGGTCTCGACCTCGTTCCTCCTGCTGTTCGCCGGCTACCAGACCACCTCGGACTTCCTCGGCAACGCCGTGGTGGCCCTGCTGACCAACCCCGACCAGCTCGACCTGCTGCGCCGCGAGCCCGAGCGCCTCCCCGCCGCCGTCGAGGAGTTGCTGCGCTTCGACGGCTCGGTGCCCGTCTCGAGCTTCCGCTTCGCCACCGAGGACATGGAGATCGGCGGGGTGCCCGTCCCGGCCGGCTCGATCGTCACGGTCGTGCTCAGCGCGGCCAACCACGACCCGGCCCTGGTGGCCGACCCTGACCGGCTCGACATCACGCGGGGCGACGTCCCCCACATGTCGTTCGGCCACGGCATCCACTACTGCCTGGGCACCGCGCTGGCCCGCATGGAGGCGACGACGGCGCTGCGGCGCGTCCTCGTCCGCCTGCCCGACCTCCGGCTCGACGTCCCCGTGGAGGAGCTGCAGTGGCTGCCGGCCGCGTCGGCCTTCCGAGGCCTGCTGGAGCTGCCACTGCGCTTCGAGAAGGACCCCTCTGCCCCCCACCACTCGCAGGCTCGCGGCGGGGACCTGCAGAGGGGCCGCCCTGCACCCTCCGACCGAAAGGAGGTCACGCCGTGACCTTCCGACCGTTCCGCAACGTGATCGTCTGCCACATGGTCCCCGGCAGCGAGGACAAGGTGGGCCCGATCTTCGGGCACTTCGACCAGATCACCCGGCCGCAGGACCTCGGCGTCATCGGCCGGATCCTGCTCTCGTACGAGGACCTCTACCTCCACGTCATCGAGCGCAAGGAGGACCCGGCGATCTCCGGCCAGCGCCGCGGGCTGCCGGCGTTCCAGCAGATCGCCGAGCAGATCGCGCCGTACGTGACGCCCTACCCGAGCTACTGGGAGAACCCGTCGCACTCGGTGGCCAAGGAGTTCTACCGGTGGCTGCCCGAGGGCGACGTCCCGGAGGAGCGCGAGCTCACCGTGATCGTGCAGCGCATGAAGCCGGGCGCCGAGGAGGACATCGCCCGGGTGTTCACCGACTCCGACGCCGGTCCGCTGCCGGTCGAGACCGGGGTGACCGGGCGCTGGCTCTACTCGATCGACGACGTGATGGTGCACCTGCTCGAGCAGGACCCGGTCACGGCGGCCGCCGTCCGCGAGAACCACGAGTCCCACCGGCCGGCCTTCGCCCGGATCATGGAGGAGCTCGGCCCGTACCTGAGCCCGTACCGCCCGGAGACCTGGCAGAGCCCGCGGGACTCGGTGGCCGAGCCGTTCTACCGCTGGCGGGCCGACGACTGGCACCCCGAGGGCTGAGGCGACCGACGTGAACCTGAGGGGATTCTCGACGCTCACCTTCTGGGCCGACGACGTCACCGCGGCCGTGACCTGGTACGCGCGGGTCCTCGGCGTGGAGCCGTACTTCACCCGGCCCGGTCCGGGCGGCGGCCTGGCCTACGCCAAGTTCCGCACCGGCGACCACGACGCCGAGCTCGCCATCGCCCACCGCTCCTTCGACCCGGCGGCCTCCGGTGGGCCGGGCGGCGCGGTGCTGCACTGGCAGGTGGACGACTTCGAGGAGACCTGGGCGCGGCTGCTGGCGATGGGTGCCCGGGAGTACCAGCCGGTGACCCCGCACGGACCGGTGCTCACCGGGTCGCTGGTCGACCCGTTCGGCAACGTGCTGGGGATCATCCACAACCCGCACTACCTGGAGAAGCTGGCCGCCTCGCGGGAGCCGGTCCAGGCAGAGGAGCCGGCCGCCGTCGGCTGAGCCCGCTCCCGCCCGAGGGGCCTCCGGGGTCCGGAGGCCCCTCGCCGCGGCGCCCGCGAGGATGGACGGGTGGAGATCGAGGCCGTCCTGCTGTTCGTCCTGGCCGCGGTCGCCGTGGTCGTCGTCCTGCACTGGGTGGCGGAGAGGACGGGGCTGCCCGAGGCCGCGCTGCTCACGGTCGCCGGCATCGTGTACGCGTTCCTGCCGGGGCCGAACGTCGAGCTCGAGCCGCACCTGGTGCTGACGCTGGTCATCCCGCCCCTGCTCTACAGCGCGGCGCTGGACTCGTCGCTGCTCGGGATCAGGCGCAACCTGCGGACCGTCGTCAGCCTGTCGGTCTCGCTCGTCCTGGCGACCGCGCTGGTGGTCGGCTGGGGATTCAGCCTGTTCGTCGCCGGGGCGACGTTCGCCGCCGGGGTCGCGCTCGGCGCCGCCGTCGCCCCGCCCGACCCGGTGGCCGCGCTCGCGGTGGGACGGCGGGTCGGCCTGCCGCCGCGGCTGATCACGCTGATCCAGGGCGAGGGGCTGCTCAACGACGCGACGGCGCTGACGATCCTCACGGTCGCGGTGGCCGCGGCCACCGGTGAGGGATTCTCCACCTGGGCGGCGGTGGGCCAGTTCCTGCTCGCCGCGGCCGGCGGGGTGGTGGTGGGGCTGGTCGTCGCCTACGCCGTCCGCTGGCTGCGGCGCTGGCGCACCGACCCGATGTCCTTGACGGCGATCTCGCTCGCCACGCCCTTCGCCGCCTACCTGCTCGGCGAGGAGCTGCACGTCTCCGGCGTCCTCGCCGTGGTGGTCGCCGGGCTGGTGATCGGGCACGACAGCTCGCGGTTCGTGTCGGGCGTGAGCCGGCTGCAGGTCAACGCCGTCTGGCGGCTGGTCGACTTCCTGCTCGAGGGCTTCGTCTTCCTGCTGATCGGCCAGCAGCTGCCCGTGCTCCTCGAGGGGCTGGCGGCGTACGAGACGTCGACGATCGTGATCGCGTCGGTGGTCAGCGTGGGCGTCGTCCTGCTGCTGCGGCCGCTGTGGCTGGTGCTCACCCAGGTCCTGCCGCGCTCGCTGCACATGCGGCTCGGCGGCGCGGGGGAGGACGAGTCGGTCGAGGAGGAGCAGCCGGGGGCGCGGGGGAGGCACGCCGAGGAGCGCCTGACCGGCCGCGAGCTGGTCGCGCTGAGCTGGGCCGGGACCCGAGGGGTGATCAGCCTCGCCGCCATCTTCACGCTGCCGCGGCTGACCGACGCCGGCGAGCCGTTCCCCGACCGGGAGCTGCTGCAGTTCTGCGCGCTGCTCGTCGTGCTGGTGACGCTGGTCGGCCAGGGGGCGACGTTCGCGCCCCTGGTGCGCCGGATGGGGCTGCGGGCGAACGCGGCCGACCAGGCACGGCTGCGCAACCGGGGCCGGATCGCGGCGGTGGAGGCCGGGCTGCGGCGGCTCGACGAGCTCGAGCGGGAGCGCCACGACGCCACCGACGACCGGGCGATCCGGGCGCTGCGCGACCAGCTGGAGCACCGGCTGGCGCGCTACCGGGGCCGGCTGGACGTGCTGGAGAACGCGGAGGTGGACATCCCCCACAACCCGCAGTACGAGTCGGCGGTGCGGATCTCGCGGTCGGTGCTGGAGGCCGAGCGGGAGGAGCTGCTGCGGCTGCGGGACGTCGGCCGGCTGCCCGACTCCAGCCTGCGGGTGCTGGAGCGCGAGCTCGACCACCAGGAGAACCTGCTCCCGGCCCGGCCGACCGGGTGACCTCCCGCGTCGAGGCCCTCCCGATCGGATCGGGAGGGCCTCGGCGGGGTGGGGGTCAGGCGGTCACTGGACGGCGCGGCGGTGGGTGAGGACCCAGCCGGCCACCGCGGGGACGACGACCCAGGCGACGATGATCGCGATCGACTGCGTCTGCTCGGTGCCCTGCGCCAGGTTGAGCACGGAGTTGGCCGGGTCGATCTTCTCGGCGATCTCCGGCTTGAAGCTCGACACGATCGGGATGACGCCGAGCAGCACCAGGTACATCGAGGTCAGCCCCGCCGGGGTGTTGGCGAAGGCGGCACCCGCACCGGCGCCGGCCACCGCGAAGGCGGCGCCCGCGGCCACGGCGACCCCCATGGCCCGGCCCGCGCCGTCCCACGAGATGCCGCTCTCGGTCACGGCCAGGGCGCCGACGACCAGCGCCGTCGACACCGCGGCGAAGGCCGCGCCGAGCAGGCCGACGGCGGCGGCCTTGGCGGCCAGCACCCGGCCGCGGTGCGGGACCAGCAGGTAGGTCGTCTGGACGGTCTTGTGGCTCCACTCCCCGGCCGTCGACAGCACGCCGAGGGTGATCAGCAGGTAGCCGGTGAGCAGGCCCATCACCGCGATCGGCCCGGTCACCGAGCCCAGCTCCTCGGAGCTGGCGGCGGCGACGAGGGTGACGGCGGCCGGCCCGAGCACCGTCGCGGCGACGGCCAGCGCCTTGCCCGAGCGGGTGGACAGCGACTTGTGCATCTCGATGCCGACCAGCTTCGGCAGCGACGGACCGGTCCGGCGCACGGGCGGACGGGCGGGGGCGGGAGCGACGGCGGCGGCGCGGCGCTCGAGGGTGGCGGTCATGTCGGGTTCCTCCTGGACGGGGGTGAAGGGCGGGTGGTCGGCGGGCGGGGTCGTCATCACGCCGCCGCCGTGAGCTGGAAGAACAGGTCCTCGAGGCCGCGCGTGAGCGGCCGCAGGTCGGTCAGCGCGATGCCGGCGGTGGCGGCCACCTGGCCGACGGCGGCGGGCTCGGCCCCGGGCACGACCAGCGCGCCGTCGCCGCCGTCCCGGACCTCGAGGCCGGCCGCCCGCAGCGCGCGGGCGAGCGCGGCGGCGTCGGTGGCGCGCACCGACGTCCCGTCCGAGCCGAGCAGCGACGCCACCGGGCCGTCGGCGACGATCCGGCCGGAGCCGATGACCAGCAGCCGGTCGACCGTGTGCTCGACCTCGCCGAGCAGGTGCGACGAGAGCAGCACCGTGCCGCCGCGCGCGGCGTGGCCGCGCAGCAGGTCGCGCATCCAGCGGATGCCCTCGGGGTCCAGGCCGTTGGCCGGCTCGTCGAACACCAGCACCGGCGGGTCGGCCAGCAGCGCCCCGGCGATGCCCAGCCGCTGCCGCATGCCGAGGGAGTAGCCACCGACGCGGCGCCGGGCGGCGTCGGCCAGCCCGACCAGCTCGAGCACCTCGTCGACCCGCCGGGCGGGGACGCCGATCGTGTCGGCCAGCAGCCGCAGGTGGGTCCGGCCGGACCGGCCGGGGTGGACGGCGGAGGCGTCGAGCAGCGTGCCCATGACGGCGCCGGGGTTGGGCAGGTCGGCGTAGGGCCTGCCGTCGACCAGCGCGGTGCCCGACGTCGCCGGCACCAGGCCGGTCATCATCCGCATCGTCGTCGTCTTGCCGGCGCCGTTCGGGCCGAGGAAGCCGGTCACCGTGCCGGGCTCCAGGGCGAAGGACACGTCGTCGACGACGGTCCGGGTGCCGTACTGCTTGGTCAGGCCGCTGACCGTGATCATCGGATCCTCCGTGGGGGTTCGTCGTTCTGCCGGCGAGAAATCTGCCGGGAACGGCCCCCTCGCCGCGTCGGCCGACGGCAGGAGATCCGGGTCCACCTACGGTCCGACGCGCTCATCCGAAAGTTGACGGGGGTGGTCCACTCCCGGGCGATCCGCCGCCCGCCCGCGCCGACCTACGCTCCGTCGCATGGGGATCCGGGCGCGCCTGTGGCCGGGTCTGCGCGCGCGCAGCATCTGGTTCGACGGGTTCATCGCGCTGCTGGCCCAGGCGACGGTGGTCCTGGGCGCGGTCACCCCCGAGCCCCAGCAGCTGCTGCCCGACATCCCGCTGATCGCGCTCGGCGTGCTGCAGGCCCTCACGCTGTTCCTGTTCCGGCGGCGCGCGCCGCTGGTCCCGTTCGCGGTGAGCGCCGTCCTGAGCGTGGTCACCCCGGCGCTGACCGCCGGGCTCCTGCTCACGTCCTACGCCGTCGGCCGGTACGTCGGCCGCTGGCCGCTGCGCGTCGGGGCGGCGCTCGTCGGCGGTCTGGTGATCGTCCAGCCGTGGACCATCGGGACGGCGAACGAGGCCGTCGGCGCCATCGGCGGGACGGCGATCGCCGTCGTCCTGCCCGGCGCCCTGGGCATCTGGCAGCGCACCCGCGCCCTCCTGCTCGAGGCGCTGCGCGACCGCGCCGAGCGGGCCGAGGCGGAGCGGGAGCTGCTGGCCCGCGACGCCGTCCTCACCGAGCGGACCCGCATCGCCCGGGAGATGCACGACGCCGTCGGCCACCGGGTGAGCCTCATGGTGCTGCAGGCCGGCGCGATCGAGATGGCCGCCGGCGACCGCGACCGGGTGGAGCAGCTGGCCGGGCAGGTGCAGGCCGCCGGCCGGCAGGCGCTCGACGAGCTGCGGCAGATGGTCGGCGTCCTGCGCGCCGGCGAGGTGGACGAGGCCGCCCCCCTCGGCCCGCAGCCCGGGCTGCCCGACCTGCCGCGGCTGGTCGACGAGGCCCGCGCGGCCGGGGTCCCGGTGGAGCTCACGAGCCCGCCCGAGGCGCCGGTCGACCCCGTGGTGGGGCGGGCCGCCTACCGGATCGTGCAGGAGGCGCTGACCAACGCCGGCAAGCACGCCCCCGGGGCGCCGGTCACGGTCACCGTCGACCGGGGAGCCGACGCGCTGTCGATCCGGGTGGTCAACGGCCCGCCGGAGACGCCGGCGGACGGCGCCCCGAGCGGCGGCTACGGTCTGGTGGGGTTGGGTGAGCGGGTGCGCACCCTGGGCGGCCGGCTGACCGCCGAACCGAGGCTGGACGGCGGCTTCGCCGTGGAGGCGGTGCTGCCGACGTGACGATCAGGGTGCTCCTGGTGGACGACGAGGAGCTGGTCCGCTTCGGGCTGCGCACGGTGCTCGAGGCGGCCGGGGACTTCGAGGTCGTCGGCGAGGCCGGGGACGGCGCGGCAGGGGTGGCCGCCGCGCGCGAGCTGCGGCCCGACGTCGTCCTCACCGACATCCGCATGCCCGGCACGGACGGGCTGACGGCGACCAAGCAGATCCTCGCGCTGCCCGACCCGCCGCAGGTGGCCGTCCTCACGACCTTCCACGTCGACGAGTACGTGTACGCGGCGCTGGCCGCGGGCGCGGCCGGGTTCCTCCTCAAGGACACCCCGCCGCGCGAGATCGCCGCGGCCGTTCGGGCGGTCGCCGACGGGACCGCGACGCTCTCCCCCGCCGTGACCGCGGCGCTCATCGAGTCCTACGTCGACCGCCGGGCCGCCCCGCGGCGCGCCGAGGCCCTGCGCAGGGTGGCGGGCCTGTCCGAGCGCGAGCGCGAGGTGCTGCAGCTGCTGGGCAGCGGCGACTCCAACGCCGAGCTCGCCCGCAAGCTCTACGTCAGCGAGGCGACGGTGAAGACCTACGTCTCCCGCCTGCTGACCAAGCTGGACCTGGCCAACCGCACGCAGGCGGCGATCCTCGCCCACGAGGCCGGGCTGCTCGAGAGCTGACCGAGGACCGCCGCCGCGGCGCTCAGGCGTGCGCCCGGGCCGTCGTGCCGGGCCGCAGCACCAGCAGCACGCTGGCGGCCACGGTCCACACCAGGACCAGCAGGAACCCGACGAACCCCACCACGCCGAGGGCGCCGGTCTCGACGCCGTCGTCGAAGACCGCGGCGAAGCCGACCAGCAGGCACACCGCGGCCAGCGCGGCCAGCCACCCGAGCCACCGCGGGAACGCCAGGGTGCTCTGGACGCCGGCCGCGACGGCCAGCAGCATCGCGACGCCCGCCGGGAGGGCCGCCCCGCCCACCCAGTTGTCGAGGACGACGAGCGTGCGGACGATGCTCGGTTCGTCCTCCGCGTCCACGGAGCTCTGGACCAGGGCCAGGTACAGCCCCTCGGAGACCGCGATCACGGCCACGAACGCCGCGGCGGCGATGGCGAACAGGCCGGCGAAGAGCCCGCCGAGCCCCTCGGCCCGGCGCAGCCGGCCCCAGACACCGGCGAGGAAGAAGAGGAAGGCCACGTCGGACAGGAAGCCCAGCAGCAGGGACCACTGGTGGCCGGTGCGGTCCTCCTGGACCGCCCGGACGATCGCGTCCGCCCCCTCGTCGGCGGTGGGCGTCGACGGCGTGAAGAAGCTCGCTATGACGAGGACGAGGAAGACCAGGCCGGCCACGCCGGCGATCAGGTCCCACCTCCGCGCCGAGGCGTGCTCCACGCCTCCCGTCCGGCTGTCCGCAGCAGTTCCCAGGGTGTGGTCCATGACGTCGCCTCCCCGTGTCGGGACCCGGCACGCCGGATTCTCGGCCGGTCGAGTGTGGACCCATCCGGGTCGGGATGGGGACCGTTCCGTCACGCGGGCAGCGCGAGCTCGTGCCGTCACCCGGCGCGGGCGAGCTCGGGGTCGTCGGCCGGTGGTCGGATCACGTGGATCTCGCCCCGGCAGCTAGCTGCTACTGGGGTCGCGCCACATGGGGTACATCACCGGACCACCGTCGGGCAGGGGAAGGGGATCCAGGTCGGCGAAGCCGTGGCGCACGTACAGCTGCCGGTTCCTCTCGCAGCTCGCCTCCAGGTAGGCAGGTGTTCCGTCGTGGTCGCACCGCTCCAGGACCGCACGCAGCAGCGAACTGCCCACCCCGCGGGACTGACGTCGGGGCTCGGCGCCCAGGTACAGCAGGTACCAGTGCGGCGCCAGGGCCTCGTGGCGAGCCTGCATGGCCTTGCGCGCCCGGTCGGCGGCGGGGGCCCGGCTCCCGAGGAGGGCGAGCCAGCGCGGCCCCTGGAGCAGGTCCTCGGAACGGGTGCTCTGCCACTGCCCGGGTGGGAACCAGACTGCGGCACCGCTCCCGTCGGCCGAGACCCAGGTTCCTCCTCGGCGCGCACTGCGCGCCGCCTCCAGCGCGAAGAACTGGCGCAGTCGCGCCTCGCGTCGCCACAGGGACGGCGGCAGGAGGAACGTGAACACCGGGTCCTCGGCGAAGGCGGTCGCCAGGACGTGCACGAGCCGCCGCTGGTCGGAGCGCGTCGCAGGGCGGGCCTGGGGTCGGACGTCCTCCATGCGGCGCAGACTGGACGGCCGGCCGGGATCCACCCAGAGGGCGGCGTGCCGCCCGGGTCCCCTGCGGCGTGGCGCTCACCGCTCGTCGTCACGGCCGCGCCGGAGTACGAGCGGGTTGCCCACGGATCCACCCCTTGCATCGCCGCGACGGGGAACGTGCGCGCGAGCTTCCCCTCGTCCGTCCCGGGTGCCACGCTGAGCCCATGCCGGACAACAGGTTCCGCCTCCCGGACCACGAGCTCTACGCCAGCGCCCGGGTGCCGCTGGACGAGCAGGTCGAGGTGCAGTCCGAGCCGGTTCCCCCACCCGTGGACTGGCGAGGCGACCCGATGCCGTGGGTCGACGGCGGCTCCGGCGACGCGGACGGCGACTGACCGAGCCGCGGGCGAGGAGTGGCGCGAGCAGGACGGAGGCGGTCGTCTTCGACCTGCGGTCGCCCTCACCCGAGAGCAGAGGTGACGCCCGCCGGCACGTCCTGAGCGCGACGACTGCCGTTCCCGCACACCGCACAGCGGTACGAGCCCGCCCGGTCCCTTGCGCGGACCCCTCAGGCGGCCAGCACGACCTCGCGCTCGGCGGCGCCGACCAGCTCGGCATAGCGCCCGCCGAGCGCGAGCAGCTCCTCGTGCGTGCCCTGCTCGACCACCCGCCCGCCGTCGAGGACCGCGATCCGGTCGGCGTCGCGCACGGTCGAGAGCCGGTGGGCGATGGTGACCGTCGTCCGGCCGCGGCTGGCCTCGTCCAGCGCGGCCTGCACCGCCCGCTCGGTGGTGTTGTCCAGCGCGCTGGTCGCCTCGTCGAGCACGAGGACCCGTGGATCGCGCAGCAGCGTGCGGGCGATGGCCAGCCGCTGCTTCTCCCCGCCCGAGAACCGGTGCCCCCTGGCGCCCACGACGGTGTCGTAGCCGTCGGGGAGCGCGGCGATCACGTCGTGCACCTGGGCCCGCCGGGCGGCGTCCTCGATCTCCGCGTCGGTGGCGTCGGGCTTGGCGTGCCGCAGGTTCTCGCGCACCGTGGTGTGCAGCAGGTACGTCTCCTGGGAGACGACGCCGACGATGCGGGCCAGCGTGGCCAGCGGCAGGTCGCGCACGTCGACCCCGTCGACCAGCACCCGGCCGGTGCTCGGGTCGGCGAGCCGCGCGACCAGCGAGGCCAGCGTGCTCTTGCCCGAGCCGGTCGGCCCGACGAGGGCGAGCGTGGTGCCGGGCGGCACGGTCACGTCGACGCCGGCCAGCGCCGGCCGGTGCGCGTCGGGGTAGGTGAAGCCCACGCCCTCGAGCCGCACCTCGCCGCGCACGGCCGCCGGGTCCAGCGCCACCGGATCGGCCGGGTCGGCGATGTCGACCGGCAGGTCGAGGTACTCGAACACGCGGCTGAACAGGGCCATCGAGCTCGTCACCGAGACCCCGACGTCGAGCAGGCCCATGAGCGGGCGGAACAGCGCGGCCTGCAGCGTGGTGAACGCGACGAGCGTGCCGATGGTCATGCCGCCGGACGTGGCCGGCAGCCCGGCGGCCAGGTAGATCAGCGCCGGGATGCCGGCGAAGACGATGCTCATGGTGGCCATGCGCCACCGGCCGGCGAGCTGCGAGCGCACCTCGAGGCCGACCAGCCCGGACGACGTCTCGGTGAACCGCTGCGACTGCGCGGGACCGGCCCCGATGGTCTTCGACAGCAGCACGCCGCTGATCGACAGCCCCTCCTCCACCTGCGCGTGCAGGTCGGCGAGCGCGCGCTGCCGCTGGGCGGTGACCGCGCGGCGCATCCGCGCCACCCTGCGGGTCAACCAGACGGCCGGCGGCAGGACGATCAGCGAGAAGAGGGCCAGCCGCCACGAGAGGGCCACCATGGCGACCACGGTGCCGACGACGGTCGTGGCGTTCGAGGCCAGCGAGGTCGCCGTCGACGTCACCACCGACTGCATGCCGCCGATGTCGTTGGTCAACCGCGACTGCACCTCGCCGCCACGGGTGCGGGTGAAGAAGCCCAGGGACTGCCGCTGCAGGTGGGCGAAGACCGCGGTGCGCAGCCCGTGCATGACCCGCTGGCCGACCGTCGTCGACAGCCACGTCTGGACGACGCCGAGCACGCTGGTGACGGCGGCGACGGCGAGCATGCCGGCGACGGCGGCGACGAGCAGGCCGACGTCCTGGTGCGGCAGGGCGTCGTCGATGACCAGCCGGACGAGGAACGGCGAGGCCAGCGCGACCACCGACGAGACGACGATCAGCGCCACGACCACGGCCACCTGCCAGCGGTACGGGCGGAACAGCGCGGCGACCCGCCGCAGGGAGACCGGGGAGCGTTCCAGCTGCGCGCGGTCGGCGGGGTCCACGGTGCGGCCGGAGCCGCCCCGCCCGCCACCGCCGCCGGGGTTCATGGGGTCCAGAAGGCACCACCTCCGAGTAGATGCTGAGGTTACCTCATGATGTGGTAACCGCAGCGGTGGCGCTACTCTTCCCCCGTGGTCGACGACGATCCGGCGGTGCTCGGCGAGCTGGTGCTGCGCGTCGGCCGCCTGCAGCGGCACCGGTGGCGCGCCGCCCTGGCGCCGTGGGACCTGACGCCGCACCAGGCGCGGGCGCTGCGGGTGGTGGGCAACCGGGACGGCGTCCGCCTCTCCGAGCTGGCCGAGGCGCTCCGCATCGCCCCGCGCTCGGCGACCGAGGTCGCCGACGGCCTGGAGGCGCGCGGGCTGGTGGAGCGCACACCCGATCCCCGGGACCGCCGTGCGGTGGTGCTCCGCCCGACCCCCGAGGGGCGACGGGTCACCGCCGAGGTCGACGCGGCACGGGCCGCGGACTCCCGGGAGCTCTTCGGCCGGCTGCCGGCCGAGGACCGGGCCGGGCTCGAGCGGATCCTCCGCGCCGTCGTCGACGACGCCGGGTCCTGACCCCTGCCGGGGCGGCCGGGTCAGCCCGCTCCCAGCAGGGACCACACCGCCTCGGGCCGCGCCCAGTGCGCGTTGTGACCGGCGCCCTCGATGAGCTGCGCCGAGGGGTCGATCCGCCGCATGGCCTCGAGCGAGGCCATGGCGTCGCCGTCACCGGCCGCCAGCCGCAGCGGCGCGAGGCACCGCTGCAGGATGGCGGGCACCGACGGCCCGACGGCCGAGAAGGCGCGGTTGTCGAGGGCGACCGCCCAGCCGCCCTCGACCTCCCGGACGCCGGCCAGCGCGACGTCGTCCGACGGCTCGGCGAGCCCGCGCAGGCCGGCGAGCGTGAGGTGCCGGGCCGCGGCCTCCTCGCGGGTGGGGAAGACCGTGGGCGGGCGCTCGGCGAGCGTCCGCGCGCCGGCCTCCTCCTCCGCCGTCCAGTCGATCTTCGTGCCGACGGCGACCACGCGGTCGACCGCGACCCCGTACTCGCCGCTGCCCAGCAGAGCGCCGACCACGCCACCGAAGGAGTGCGCGAGCACGGTCACGCGGGTGGCCCCCAGCTCGGTGACCAGCGTGGCCATGTCGGCGGCGTGCACCCCGTACCCGTAGGGCGGCTCGGCCGGCGAGCGGCCGTGGCCCCGCAGGTCGGGCGCGGCCCACCGGCCGGGGACCAGCGGCAGCAGGCGCTCCCACACGGCGCCGGTCGCACCGAGCCCGTGCAGCAGGAGCAGCAGGTCCTCGCCGTCGCCGCCGGTGGCGCAGGCGATGCCGGTCCGCGTGATCACCGATCGCCTCCCTGCAGCCGCGCGAACCGGTGCCGCGCCGCCCGGATCAGACCACGGAGTCGTCCGGGCGACAACGACGGGGTCCGGTCCGCGGGACGGCCGGGCGGGTGCGGCGCGGGTCCGCCGCCGGCCGGGGGCTCGACCGACGTGCTCAGACGAGGGCGTCGTCGCGCTCCCGCGGGGCCGGCCGAGGCGTGAGCAGCGCGATCGCCAGCAGCGCCAGCGGCAGGGCGACCGAGCCCAGCAGGGTGATGACCAGCACCGACGCCTCCAGCTCCGTGGCCCCGTGCAGATGTGCCACGTGGAACACGAGGTGCGGCACCGCGAACGCCAGGTACGCCAGCAGCGCCGTGACCACCAGCCGCCGCTCGAGCCAGACGGCGGCCGCGGTGAGCACGATCGCCAGCCCCAGCGTCGCCCCGCCGAAGTCGCGCATCAGGTGCTCGCTGAACGGTGGCGTGAGGTCGACCGTCGGCACGTCGTCGTAGAAGCTCCGGGGGAAGAACGCCGTCCACAGGCCGAGCGCCCACTCGACCGCGGCCAGCAGCGCCAGCCCCGGCCGCAGCAGGCCGCTCACCGGAGGGCCCCTTCCCGGCCGGCCAGCCACTCCTCGTACGTCTGCCGCCCGTACGCCGGCCCGGGCACCATCGCCGCGCCCGACCGGTAGGCGGCGAACAGCTTCCCGTGCGCCCGCACCGGCAGCACCGGCCGGCGCACACCGGCCGAACGCGCCCACGCCCGCGCCAGCGACGGCAGCGACCTCTGCTCCGGGCCGCCGATGTCGGCCACCCGCCCCGCCGGCGCCGACGACGCCAGCTCGGCCAGCCGGTCGGCCACCTCCTCGACCGCGATGGGCTGCAGCGCGATCGCCGGAGCCACCACGACCGGCAGCCACCGCTGCGCGGTGAACATCATCGTCACGAACGGGTGGAACTGGGTGGCCCGCAGGATCGTGTGCGGCAGCCCCGACTGCTGGATCATCCGCTCGATCTCCACCTTCGACCGGTAGTACGGCAGCGGGATGTCCTCGATGCCGACGATCGAGATGAACACGAGGTGCCGCACGCCGGCTCGCTGCGCGGCGGCCAGCAGGGTGCGCGTGCCCTCGACGTCGGCGCCCTTCGTCCGCGGGTCGCTGGCCAGGTGCAGGACGACGTCGACGCCGTCGAGCGCCGCGTCGAGGCCCGCGCCGGACACCAGGTCCCCGGTCACGAGACCGGGCCCGCTGCGCCGGCTGAGGGAACGGACGTCGTGCCCGGCGGCGCGCAGGCGGGCGACGGTGGGCACGCCGAGCGTGCCGGTGGCTCCGGTGACCAACGTGGTCGTCATGGGAAGGTCTCCTCTCTCCTCACCCGCTCAGACCAGGTAGCCCTCCGATCCGTGACAGCTGCCCCTCGGCGAAGGCGAGCTTGACCGGGTTGAGCACGAAGTCGAAGCCGGTGAGCCGCTCGCCGTCGGTGCGCACCACCAGCACGCCGCGCAGCCCGTCCGGGCCGACGGCGGCGATCGCCGGGGCGCCGTTGACCTCGACGAACGCGGCCGACAGCCCGCCGGTGAACTTGCGGAACAGCCCGACGAGGTAGCGGGCCACCTTCTCCCGGCCCACCACCGGCACCCGCGCCGCGTTCACCACGCCGCCGCCGTCGGCCCGCGAGACGACGTCGTCGGCCAGCAGCGCCTCGAGACCGGCCACGTCGCCGTCCCGCGCGGCGGCCAGGAACCGGGAGACCAGCTCCTGCCAGCGCTCCGCCTCCACCTCGCGGGTCTGCTCGGCGGCCACGTGTCTGCGGGCCCGCGAGTGCAGCTGCCGGGCGTTCGCCTCGGAGACGCCGATCAGCTCGGCGACCTCCCGGGGGCTGTAGGCGAACGCCTCGCGCAGCACGTACGCCGCGCGCTCGGCCGGGGACAGCCGCTCCAGGACGGCGAGGAGGGCGAAGGAGACGCACTCGCGCTGGACGGCGTCCTCCAGCGGGCCGAGCGCGCCGTCGGCGGTGATCACCGGCTCCGGCAGCCAGGGCCCGACGTAGACCTCGCGGCGGGCGCGGGCGGAGGTCAGCGCGGTGAGGCACAGGTTGGTGACCGTGCGGGCCAGGAAGGCGCCCGGGTCGCTCACGCGGGCGCGGTCGGCGCCCTGCCAGCGCAGCCACGCGTCCTGCAGCACGTCCTCGGCGTCGGCGACCGACCCGAGCATCCGGTAGGCGATGCCGAAGAGCCGGCCGCGCTGGGCCTCGAACTCCTCCAACGCGTCGGTCGCCGTCGTCACGGGCAGCATCCTGGCACCCGAGATCCATGGGTAGGGCGCCCCCGGACGGGGCAGGGGCGGGACACGGGGACCGTCGCAGACCGCCTCAGGGGGAGAGATGCTCACCGAGAAGTCCCGGCCCGTCATCGAGGCCACCCTGCCCGTCGTCGGGGACAACATCGGCAAGATCGCCGAGCGCTTCTACCAGCACCTGTTCGGCGAGCACCCCGAACTGCTCGACGGCACGTTCAACCGCGGCAACCAGGCCGAGGGCACCCAGCAGCAGGCGCTCGCCGGGTCGGTGGCCCTGTTCGCCAGCGCGCTGGTGAACCACCCCGACCACCTGCCGGAGCACCTGCTCAGCCGGATCGCGCACAAGCACGCCTCGCTCGGCATCACGCCGGCCCAGTACCAGGTCGTGCGGGACAACCTGTTCTGGGCGATCGCCGACGTCCTCGGCGACGCCGTCACGCCCGAGGTCGTGGCCGCCTGGGACGAGGTGTACTGGCTGATGGCGCGCGCCCTGATCAACCAGGAGCGCGGCCTCTACAGCGCCCGCGGCGTGCGCCCCGAGACCGTCTGGCGCGACTGGGAGGTCGTGGAGAAGCGCCGGGAGACCGACGACGTCGTCACCTTCACCGTCCGGCGCATCGACGACCGGCTGGTGAAGACGTCGCTGCCCGGTCAGTACGTCACCGTGCAGGTGCCCATGCCCGACGGCGTCCGCCAGCCGCGGCAGTACAGCCTCACCCGGGCCGACGACGGCGAGCACCGGTCGTTCGCGGTCAAGCGGGTCACCGGCGACGACAAGCCCGACGGCGAGGTCAGCAACTACCTCCACGACCGGGTGGACGTCGGCGACCGGCTGACCATGTCGCTGCCGTTCGGCGACGTCGTCCTCGACGACTCCGGGCGGCCGGTGGTGTTCGCCAGCGCGGGCATCGGCGTCACCCCGATGGCCGGCATGCTGTCGCACCTGACCGCGGCCGGCTCGCACCTGCCGATCACCGTGCTCCACGCCGACCTGCACGAGGGCTCGTTCGCGCTGCGCCAGCAGGTGCTCGACGACGTCCGGAAGCTGCCGAACGCCCGGATGTACGTCTGGTACGAGCACGGCCCGGACGGCGAGCTGCCCGTCGACGGCCGGTTCGGCGGGATCATGGACCTCGACGACGTCGAGCTGCCCGGCGACGCCTTCTACTACCTGTGCGGGCCGCTGCCGTTCATGCGCGGCATCCGCAGCGTGCTGCTCGACCGGGGCGTGCCGGCGGCCGACATGCAGTACGAGGTCTTCGGGCCGGACCTCTGGCAGGCCGACGTGGACTGAGCAAGGACCCCGCCGCCCCCCACGCCTCGCGCGCTCGGCGCGGGACCCCGCAGCAGGGCCTCACGGGACCACCTCGAGCCGCTCGTGGACGAGGTTCACCAGCAGCTCGGGCGCCTCGACGTGCGGGAAGTGGCCGGTGGGGGTGACGACGAAGGAGACCTCGGGCACCTCGGCCGCCAGGGCCGCCAGCCGCTCGTCGGTCCACCGCTCGTAGGCGACCCAGGCCGGCTGCGCCTCGGCGGGCACGAGCTCGGCCAGCGACTCGCCGGCCCGGGTGAGCAGCAGCGGGCAGCGCGCCCGCCGGTACGCGGCGTGCACGTCGAGCTCGTCGATGGCCCGCATGACGTCGGCCATGTGCTCGCCGAGCAGCAGGGTCGCGGCCTCGGCCAGCCAGGTGACCAGCGCCTCGACCGACGGGTCGTCCGAGGGCAGGCCGGCGTACCGGTCGCGCCGGGTCGGGTTGCCGTGCCCGTCGAGGTTCACCGCCAGCGGGCACTCGGGGTGCCCGGTCGCCCACAGCGCCGCGACGATCCCGCCCACCGAGTGCCCGACCACGGCCGGCCGGTCGAGCCCGAGCTCGCGGACGACCGCCTCGACGTCGGTGACGACGGCGTCCCAGGTCCACGGCGCGACCGGCGTCCCGCCGTGCCCGCGCAGGTCGATCGCGACCGGCCGGTGGCCGAGCGCCCGCAGGCGGTCGGCCGCCACCTCCCAGTCCTCCGACGTCCGCGCGCCGCCGTGCAGCAGGACGACGGCGGTGCCGGCGCCGCCGTGGTCGACGACGTGCAGGGGCACGTCGCCCGAGGTCACCGTCAGCTCGCGCATGCGCCGGAGTGCAGCAGCAGCGGGGCGGTGGCCGCACCCGATTTCCGGCGCACGGGCTGCCCGGCCCGGGTGCGAGGGGATCCGCTCCCCGGCCGGGCGGCCGGCTCAGTCCTCCAGCGCGAAGGAGCCCGTCTCCACCTCGCCGGCGCGCTGGTAGCTCGCGATGATCGCGCCGGTCGTGGTGACCGCCGACTTCGTGAGCCGCCAGCTGCGCGGGATCGTGCCGTCGCCGAACAGCCGCTTGCCCTGCCCCAGCGTCACCGGGTCGATGATCAGCCGCAGCTCGTCGACGAGGTCCTCGCGCAGCAGCGTCTGGATCAACCCGGCGCTGCCGTGCACCTGCAGCTCGCCGCCGTCCTGGGCCTTGAGGGCCCGCACCGCCTCGGCGACGTCGCCCTCGAGCAGCTGCGCGGTGTCCCAGTCCAGCGAGGTGAGGGTCCGCGACGCCACGTACTTGGGCTTGGTCTGCAGCCCCACGGTGACGTTGTCGTCGCCCTCCACCCGGGGCCAGTGGGCGGCGAAGATCTCGTAGGTCGTGCGGCCGAGCAGGAAGTCCTGCGCGCCGGCGAACCACTCGTCCATCTGCTGCCCGAACACCTCGTCGGCGTACGGGAACGACCAGCCGCCGTACGCGAACCCGCCCGACGGGTCCTCCTCCGGCCCCCCGGGGGCCTGCATGACCCCGTCGAGGGTCAGGAACGTGGTGACGACGAGCGGGCGCATGGCTTCCTCCTGCGGTTCGTGGGGCTCCGTCGTCAAGACGTCGAACGGGACCCCCGCTCATCGACAGCAGGGGGAGAAGTTTCCGGCCCCCCGGTCGGTTGCGCGCTACAGAACTCGCGGCGGTGCGCCGATGGAGCCGCATGGGCAGGCAGCGCACCGACAGCGAGCGGCAGATCGCCGAGCTGCTGCAGACGGCGAAGAAGTCGCTGCGGCTCTCCGTCGCCTTCCTCAGCCGGCTCGACGGCACCACGCAGCACCTCGAGGTGGTCGAGTCGAGCATCCCGGTGCTGTTCCAGGAGAAGGTGACCCAGGTCCGGGAGACCTCGCTGTGCCAGGCGATCCTGGACGGCAAGCTCCCCCCGGTCGTCCCGGACCTCAGGGACTTCCCGGCCGCCATGGCGCTGCCGGCCGCCCGGATGCCGCGGATCCGCAGCTACGTCTCCGTGCCCGTACGGCTGTCCGACGGCTCCCTCTACGGCACCTTCTGCGCCGCCGGCCTCACCTCCGACAGGGAGCTGACCGAGCGGGACGAGGCGCTCATGGACGTGCTGGCCTCCGCGGCGGCGGTCGTCGTCGAACCGGAGGTCCGCGAGCAGGAGCGGCGCACCGAGATCCTCGGGCGGATCGGGCCCGTGCTGGCCGCCGGGGGGCCGACCGTCGTCCTGCAACCCGTCGTCCGGCTGCGCACCGGCGAGCGGATCGGCACCGAGGCGCTCAGCCGCTTCCCGGCCGAGTGGGGGACGACGCCCGACGTCGTCTTCGCCGAGGCGCACAGCGTCGGCGAGGGCCACCGGCTGGAGCTGCTGGCGCTCGAGCGGGCGGCCGCCCACCTCGACCTCGTCGGCGGCTACGTCGGCATGAACCTCTCCCCGGCCACGCTGCTCACCGACGAGGCGGCGGCGCTGTTCGACCGCCTCCCCCTCGGGCGCGTCCTGCTCGAGCTCAGCGAGCACGACCCGGTCGAGGACTACGCCGCCCTGACGCGGGTGCTCGACCCGCTGCGCGCCCGCGGGCTGCGGCTGGCCGTCGACGACGTCGGCGCCGGCTTCAGCTCGCTGCGGCACATCGTCGTGACCTCCCCCGACGTCCTGAAGCTCGACCGCAGCCTCGTGTCCGGGGTGGACGCCGACCCGGTGCTCTCCACCCTCGTGCGCTCGCTGGTCGAGTTCGCGCACGGCTGCTCGGCGCAGGTGGTGGCCGAGGGCGTGGAGACCGCCGCGGAGGCCGCGGCGCTGCTGGCGCTGGGCGTCGACCTCGGGCAGGGCTGGCACTTCGGCCGCCCCGGCCCGCCGGAGGCGCTCGTCCTCCCCGACCCGCGTCGGGCGGTCGAGGGGCCCCGGGAACAGAACCCGCTCGCCGGCACTTGGGGCCGGTAAGAGGAGGCGCATCCGGTTCAGCCCTCCTCGGTCGGCCGGCGAGCGAGGAGCAGACATGCCCAAGACGTGGTTCATCACCGGCGCATCCCGCGGCTTCGGCCGGGAGTGGGCCGTCGCGGCGCTCGAGCGCGGCGACTCGGTCGCCGCCACCGCCCGCGACACCGCGACGCTCGAGGACCTGGTCGAGCGCTTCGGCGACCGGGTGCTGCCCATCGAGCTCGACGTCGACGACCGGGAGGCCGACCTCGCCGCCGTGGAGCGGGCGCACGAGCACTTCGGCCGCCTCGACGTCGTCGTGAACAACGCCGGCTACGGGCAGTTCGGGATGATCGAGGAGATCTCCGAGGCGGAGGCCCGCGCCCAGTTCGAGACCAACGTGTTCGGCGCCCTGTGGGTGACCCAGGCGGCGCTGCCGTACCTGCGGGCGCAGGGCTCGGGCCACATCCTGCAGGTCTCGTCGATCGGCGGGATCAGCGCGTTCCCGAACATCGGCATCTACAACGCCTCGAAGTGGGCGCTGGAGGGCTTCAGCCAGGCGCTGGCCCAGGAGGTGGCCGACTTCGGCATCAAGGTAACGCTCATCGAGCCGGGCGCCTTCTCCACCGACTGGGGCGGCGCCTCGGCCCGGCACGCGACGCCGAACCCGGCCTACGACGAGTTCCGCGAGAAGGCCGCCGAGCAGCGCCGCGCCCGGGTGGCCGGCACCGGCGACCCGGCCGCCAGCGCGGCGGCGGTGCTCGCCGTCGTCGACGCGGAGGACCCGCCGCTGCGGATCTTCCTCGGCGGGACCCCGCTGCGCATCGCCACCGCCGACTACGAGTCCCGGCTCGCCGAGTGGCGGGCGTGGGAGGACGTCGCGATCGCGGCCGCCGGCCCGCAGACCTGAGCCCGCTCCAGGCCCTCCCTCAGCGGTCGACGGGGTCGGGGATCGGCGCGCCGGAGGGCAGCCCGGCGTCGATGTGGGCCTGCAGGACCGGCTGCCACTCCTCCACGTCGCCGTGCGGCCCGCCGGTGGGGACGCCGTCGAGCCGCTTGCCCAGCACGTCGAGGCAGACGTACCACCCGCCGGCGTTGCGCGCGGCCGCCTCGCGCTCGTCGAGGACGTCGACCAGCGTGAGCCGGCACCAGCCGTCGCCGACCGGCTCGAGGGTCAGGTGCAGCTCGTCCTCGTACCAGGTGAACGACAGCCGGTGCGGCGGGTCCCAGACGAGGACCGTGCCGTCGGCCGCCGCGGCGTACGGGTCGTCGGCGAAGGCGATGCGCCCGCCCTCCCGCGGCTCGATCTCCACCTTCGACGGGAACCAGTGCTGGAGCTCGGCGGGGTCGCTGATCGCCGTCCACACCCGCTCGACCGGGTGCCGGTAGGTCCGCACGAACCGGACCGCCGGGCGGCCCTCGTGCTCCACGTACGTGCCCAGGTCGTCCTTCACGATCGCTGCTCCATCCGGTCGAGGTGGCTGCCGAGCGCGTCGAGGCGGTCGTTCCAGAGCGAGCGGTAGGGGGCCAGCCACTCGTCCAGCTCGGCCAGCGGGGCGGGGTCGATCGCGTAGATCCGCCGCTGCGCCTCCGGGAGGACGGTCACCAGCCCCGCCTCCCGCAGCACCCGGAGGTGCTTGGACGTCGCCGGCTGGGTCAGCCCCAGCTCCACCACCAGCTCCCCGACGGCTCGCGGCCGCTCCCGGAGCAGGCCGAGCACGGCCCGCCGGTTCGGGTCGGTCAGCGCCGCCCAGGTCGCCTGGCGCACGACCGAAAGCATGCCTTGACAGGCATATGCCCGTCAAGGCATGCAAACGGATCCCTCAGGCGGCGACGCGCAGGTGCGGCTCCAACGCGGCCATCAGCGCCGCCTGCGGCCGGGCGCCGACGACCGTCGTCACCAGCTCGCCCTTCACGAACAGGGCCAGCGTCGGCATCCCCATCACGCCGTAGCGGCGGGTGACCTCGGGGTTCTCGTCGACGTCGAGCGCGACGACCGACATCCGGCCGGTCTGCTCGGCGGCGATCCGCTCGAGCACCGGCTTGATCATCTTGCACGGCGGGCACCAGTCGGCGGTGAAGTCGACCAGCACGGGGCGGTCGCTGCCGAGGACGTCGGCGGCGAAGGTGGCATCGGTCGTGACGGGCAGGGACACGAGGACCTCCTGGGTGCGGCGGGTCAGCGGTTGACCTGGGCGATCAGCCGGTCGTGCGGGCCGGTCTCCGCGCCGCACTCGCAGACGAGGCGGGCGGTGACCCGGCCACCGCAGCCGCCGTGGCGGTAGACGACCTCCTGCGGGGCGCCGGCGCCGAGGTGGCGCTCCCCCCAGTCGGACATCGCGGCGAGCAGCGGGAGCAGGTCGGCCCCGGCGTCGGTGAGCACGTACTCGATGCGCTCACGGCTGCCGGGGAGCCGGTAGGGGCGGGGGGCGAGGACGCCGGCCGCCGTCAGCCGGCGCAGCCGGTCGGACAGCACGGTCCGCGGCGCCCCGGTGGCGGTCGCCAGCTCGTCGAACCGGCGCAGGCCGAGCGACACCTCGCGGACGACGAGCAGCGCCCATCGCTCCCCCACGAGGGACAGCACCTGCGCCACTCCGTCAGCCATAATCCAAAGTCTAGACCCTGGACCCAGCCTCTCCGCAAGCCCGTGTGCCGGAACCGCTCAGCCGGCCCGGTCCCGCGGCGACACGAACGGCACGAGCACCTCGTCCACGATCTGCACGACCACCTCGTCGTCGATCGGGTCGCCGGTGATGAGGAAGCGGTGCCAGAGCACCCCCTGCCCGAGTTCGCGGGCGATCTCCACCGGGACGTCGGGGCGGACGTCGCCGCGCGCGATGCCGCGCGCGAGCAGGTCGGCCATCTCCCGCTTCCGCCAGCCGATGACGCCCTCGCGGAAGGCCGCGGCGAAGTCGGGGTCGTCGGCCATGGCGGTGACCACCGCCTGGACGACCCGGCTGCCCGGCCCGGTCAGGACGGCGGCCCAGCCGCGCAGGATGGCCAGCATGTCGGTGCGGTAGCTGCCGGTGTCCTCGGCCGGGATCACCCCCGCGGCCTGCCTCAGCAGCACGTCGCGCAGCAGCGCCGCGCGGTCGGACCAGCGGCGGTACAGCACCGGCTTGCTGGTGCCGGCGCGCGCGGCCACCGCCTCCATGGTCACCGCGCGGGCTCCCCCTGCCACGATCAGCCCGACGACGGCGTCGGCGATGGCCGCCTCGAGCTCGGCTCCGCGCCGCCGCACGACCGCCATGGCACCCACCCCGGAGAGAAACGCTTGCGTATCTCGCTCGGCCACCCTAGCGTTCCACCGGTCGAGAAACGCTTCCGTATCTCCATGGAGTCCGAGATGCCCCTCCCCCTCCTCGCGCCGCTCCGCCCGCGCGACTCCGCGCGGGTGACCGTCGCGGCCTTCCCGCACGGGCGGCGGCGGGTGACCATCGACCACGAGCCGCTCGACGGTGTGACGCCGGCCGAGGTCCTCGACTGGTTCCGCTCGATCGGCCGGACCGTCGACTACGACGGCGAGCAGGTCCCCCGCTACCTCGCCTGGCACCCGCGGGACCACCTCCGCTGGGAGCTGGCCCGCCCGGCGCCCGGCGGCGGCGCGGGCGAGGGCGCCCGCTTCCGGATCGTCGAGCAGTTCGCCGGCCGGCCCGAGTACCGCATCGACGTCGTCGACCGCGTGGAGAAGCTCGACGGGACCGGCATCCGGCTGGTGCAGCGCGTGGCCGGCGTCGTCGTCCTGCAGCTCGAGCACACCTGGTCGGCCGGCCGGGGCCGGACGCACTACGTGAGCGTGCTCGACCTCGGCGCCCGCGGCGCGGCGATGGCGCCGGTCAACCGGCTCCTGCAGCGCCGTTTCCCCGACCCCATGGTGGACGCCTGGACCACGCACAACGTCGAGGAGGTCGGCCGGCTGGAGCTCCTCCTGCCGATGCTGCGCACCGGGGACGGTGCGCTGTGCGGGTAGCCGTCGTCGGCGCCGGGATCGGTGGGCTGGCCGTCGCGGGGGGCCTGCAGCGCGCCGGCGCGGAGGTGACCGTGTTCGAGCGGGCCGAGCAGCTGCGACCGAGCGGCTCGGGGCTCTCGCTGTGGGCCAACGGGTTCACCGCGCTCGACGCGCTCGGCCTCGGCGACGCCGTCCGGGCCGTCGCGGGCGACGCCCCGACCGGCCTGGTGGCCGGCCAGCGCCGGCCGGACGGCAGGTGGCTGGTCCGGACGCCGGCCGGCGCCGTGGGCGGGCTGCGCGTGGTGCACCGGGCCGACCTGCACAGGGTGCTGCTCGGCGCCCTCCGCGAGGGGTCGCTGCGGCCGGGCTGCGCGGTCGGCGCCGTCTCCGCCGCCGGCGACGAGGTGGTGCACGACGGCGGGACCGAGCGGTTCGACCTGGTGGTGGCCGCCGACGGCATCGCCAGCCGCGTGCGGTCGGGCTGGCCCGGCGACCCCGGCCGCCGGTACTCCGGCTACGCCGCCTGGCGGGGCGTGACCGCCGAGCCGGTCGACCTGCTGGGCGCGGCGGGGGAGACCTGGGGCCGGGGGCTGCGCTTCGGCATCGCGCCGCTGGCCGACGGCCGGGTCTACTGGTTCGCCGTCGCCTCGATGCCCGCGCGCACGGAGATCGCCGACGAGCACGGGGAGGTGGTCCGGCTGTTCGGCGGCTGGCACGACCCGATCCCGGCGCTGGTCGCCGCCACCCCGCCCGACGCCGTCGCTCGGCTCGACATCCACGACCTGGCCGCACCGCTGCCCACCTTCCGCCGCGGCCGCTGCGTGCTCCTGGGCGACGCCGCCCACGCCATGACGCCGGACCTCGGCCAGGGCGCCAACCAGGCGCTGGAGGACGCCGCGACGCTCGTGCGGCTCGTGGCACGCGGCGACCTCGACGCGGCGCTCGACGGGTACGACCGGCTGCGCCGGCCGCGCACCCAGCGGATCGCCCGCCGCGCCCGGGCGCTGGGCCGCGTGGCGCAGTGGCGCCACCCGGTGGCCGCGGGGGTGCGCGACACGGTCCTGCGGCTCACGCCGGCGGCCGCCGCCGGCCGCCAACTCGCCGCCCTGGAGGCCTGGCTCCCCCCGGTATCTCAGCGCTAAGGTACCGAGCCATGAGTGCGCCGACCCGACGGGTTCGCATCGGGATCGACACCGGGGGGACGTTCACCGACGTCGTCGCCGTGGACGAGGAGACCGGCCGCACGACGACCACGAAGACCCCCTCCACCCCCGCCGACCCGGCCGAGGGCTTCCTGGCCGGGGTGCGCAAGGTCCTCGGGCTGCTGGAGCTGGACGGCACGGCGATCACCGCAGTCAGCCACGGGACGACGGTGGCGACCAACCAGCTGCTCGAGGGCAAGCTCGACCGGATCGGGTTCATCACCACCGAGGGCTACGAGTCGGTGCTGGAGATCGCCCGGCAGTCGGTGCCCGACGGCTACGGCAACAGCTACTTCTGGGTCAAGCCGCCGCGGATCGTGCCGGCCGACCTCGTGCGCACCGTGCGCGGGCGGCTGGACTTCCGCGGCGAGGAGGTCCGCCCGTTCGACCGGGACGACGCCGTCGCCGCCGTCCGCTTCTTCAGGGACGCCGGCATCCGCACCCTCGGCGTCTGCTTCCTGCACTCCTACGCGAACGACGCGCACGAGCGGGCGATGCTCGAGGTGATCGAGGCCGAGCACCCCGAGGCGGTCGTCTCGCTGTCCAGCGAGGTGCTGCGCGAGTACCGGGAGTACGAGCGCTCGGTGACGACGCTGGTCGACGCCGCGGTCAAGCCCAGGGTGGGCGCCTACGTCACCAACATCCGCACCCGCCTCGACGAGATCGCGCCGGGCGTGCCCTTCTACGTGATGAAGAGCAACGGCGGCGTGCTCTCGGCGCAGGAGGTCGTGCACCAGCCGATCACCACCATGCTGTCCGGCCCCGCGGCCGGCGCGCTCGGCGCGGCGCTCATCGCCGGCACCGCCGGTTTCGACCGCGTGCTCACCTGCGACGGCGGCGGCACCTCCACCGACGTCACCGTGGTCATCGACGGGGAGCCGACGCTGACCACCGAGGGGTCGGTGGGCGACTACCCCTCGAAGATCCCGATGATCGACGTCGTCACCGTGGGCGCGGGCGGCGGCTCGATCGCCTGGCTCTCGCCCGAGGGCACGCTCAAGGTCGGCCCGAAGTCGGCCGGCGCCGACCCGGGCCCGATGTGCTACCCGTCCGGCGGCGACCAGCCGACCGTCACCGACGCCCACGTCGTGCTCGGCCGCATCCCCCCGCACCTGCTCGGCGGCGAGATCCCGCTGTCGGTCGACGCCGCCCGCGCCGGGCTGGAGCGGCTGGGCGCCTCGCTGGACCTCGACCTCGAGCGCACCGCCACCGGCATCCTGGAGATCTCGGCCTGGAACCAGGCCAACGCGCTGCGCCAGGTCACCGTCGCCAAGGGCCTCGACGTGCGCGACTTCACGCTGACCACGTTCGGCGGCTCGGGCTCGCTGCTGGCCTGCCGGCTCATGGACGTCCTCGGCCTGCCCCGCACGCTGGTGCCGCCGAACCCGGGCAACGTCAGCGCGTTCGGGCTGCTCACCGTCGACGTCCGCAACGACTACGTGCAGACGGTGGTGAGCAAGCACGCCGACCTCGACCTCGACCGGGTCAAGGCCGTCTACGCCGAGCTGGAGGCCCAGGCCCAGGAGGCCCTGGACGGCGAGGGGTTCGGCCGCGACGAGCAGCGGATGCAGCGCACCGCCGACCTGCGCTACGTCGGCCAGGCGTTCGAGGTGCGCGTGCCGGTCGCCGACGGTGTCCTCGACCGCGCCGCCGCCGAGGCGGTGGCCCAGGCCTTCCACGCCGCGCACCGCCAGCTCTACGGCTACGACTTCGCCGACGACCCGCGCCAGGCGGTGGAGTGGGTCAACCTGCGGGTGAGCGGGATCGGGCCGATCCGCCGTCCGGACATGGTGGCCCTCGAGCCGCGCGACGGCGGGACGGACCGGGCCGTCACGGGCTCGCGGCGGGTGTTCTTCGACGACTGGGTGGACACCCCCACGTACGACCGGCCCGACCTGGCGCCGGGGGACGTGGTGCGCGGCCCGGCCATCATCGAGGAGTTCGGCTCGACGGTGCCGGTGCACCCGGGCTTCCGGGCGACGGTGGACACCTACGGCAACCTGCTGCTCACGAAGGAGTCGGACCGATGAACCACCGAGACGGCCGTTCCGGTGGGAGCAAGGTGGAGGCCGACCCGGTCCTCGTCGAGATCGTCGCCGGCACGCTCGCCGCGATCGAGAAGGAGGTCGAGACCTCCATCGGGCGGACGTCGCGCTCGCCGATGATCCGCGACGCGCACGACTTCCGCGCCGGCATCCACGACCGCAGGCTGCGCAAGCTCACCGGCCGCTCCTACTCGGCGCTGGTGCACCCCGTCGTCCGGGACTACCCGATCGAGACGATGCACGTCGGCGACGTCTTCTTCCACAACGACGTCTACCTCTCCGAGGGCGGCATCGGGCACCTGCCCGACCTGTGCGTGACCGTGCCGGTGTTCGCGGCCTCGCCCGAGACCGGGGAGCCGGAGGTGGTCGCGTTCATCCAGGCGTTCGGCCACCACGACGACATCGGCGGCGCCGTGCCCGGCTCCATGCCGTCGGCGGCGACCAGCGTGTACGAGGAGGGCCTGATGGTCCCCCCGATCAAGCTGTGGGACCGCGGCGTGCCCAACGAGAGCGCGCTGAAGATCATGACCCGCAATTCGCGGATGCCCGACTCGCTGGCCGCCGACCTCGACGCCGAGTGCTCGGCCTGCCTGGCCGGCGCGCGGCGGCTCGGCGAGCTGTTCGACCGCTACGGCGTCGCCGCGGTCGAGGCGTGCTTCGAGGCGATCCTGGCCAGCTCCACCGAGGTCTACCGGCGGGAGATCCTCTCGCAGATCCCCGACGGCACCTACGTGTGGGAGGACTACGCCGAGCACGACGGCGTCGAGGAGCCGAAGCTGCACCGGCAGCGGATCACGCTGACCATGGACTCCTCGAAGGAGACCCCGCTGGTCATCGACTTCACCGGCACCGGCCCGCAGGCCAAGGGCCCGATCAACCACTGCGGCGACTACGCCGACGGCAACTTCCTCAAGAAGTGGCTCGCGCCGATCCTGCGCAACCTGGCCGAGACGCCGGAGCGGATGGCGCAGCTCGACGTCAACGAGGGCGTCGTCCCGCTGATCGAGATGCGCTTCCCCGAGAAGGGCACGCTGCTCACCCCGATCTTCCCCGCGCCGACCAACGCCCGGACGTTCGTCATCCTGCGGCTGCTCGGCGTGCTGGCCGGCGTGCTGGCCAAGGCCACCGGCGGCCGGATGCCGGCCGACCAGGAGACGATCCGCTACACCGGCGTCTACGGCACCGACCTCGACGGCAACCCCTACCTGATGCGCGAGGTGCTCGGCGGCGGCTCGGGCGGCCGGTACTACGCCGACGGCGAGGACACCATCCACGTCGTCCCCGACTCGCGGAACCTGCCGACGGAGTTCACCGAGGGCCGTTTCCCGCTGCGGGTGGAGCGGCTCGGGCTGGCGATCGACTCCGGCGGCCCGGGGCGCTACCGCGGCGGCTGCGGCTACGAGAAGCACATCCGGGTGCTGCGCGACGCGCACTTCATGTCGATCGCCGACCGCTCGATCCTGTCCTGCTGGGGCGTCAAGGGCGGCAAGGCCGGGCGGCCGTTCCAGATCACGGTCGACCCGGGCGGCCCGGACGAGCACGACGTCGACGCGCTCGCCGACGCCGAGCCGCTGAGGGCCGGCACCGTCGTCCGGATCCGCACGACCGGCGGCGGCGGCTGGGGCGACCCGCTGGACCGGCCGGTCGAGGAGGTGCTGCGCGACATCGCGTGGCGCAAGGTGAGCGTCGCCGGTGCCCGCGAGGACTACGGCGTCGTGGTGGGCGAGGACGGCACGGCAGACGTCGAGGCGACCGAGGAGCTGCGTTCCTCGATGCGGGCGGCGCGCACCGGCGACGAACCCTTCTTCGACCGCGGGCCCGGCTACGCCCAGCTCTCGGGCGGCGCGGCCTTCAACGAGTTCGACGTCCTCTGATCAGCCGCGATCACGGCGCCGGAACCACCTCCGGGGCCTCCGGCGCGGTTCCGGCGCCGTGATCGCGGAGACACCCTCGGGCTCCGGCGGGCGGGTGGCCCGCCAGCGCTCGAGCAGCGCGTCGAGGTCGGCCATCCCGGGGACGGCGTCGGCGCGGTCGGCCGGACGGCGCCAGTGCGCGGCCACGCGGCCGTTGAACTCCTCCACCAGCGCCCGCACCGCCGCCTCCGAGGGCAGGTGCGCGACGACGTCGGGCAGCCCGTCGCGCTCCTTGCGCAGGGCCAGGCCCGGCGGCAGCATCCCGTCGGTGCCGCCGTTCTCCCGCCGAGCCCACTCCAGCGCCCAGTCGTAGCTGGTCTGCTCGCGGTCGCGGCGGGGCAGCGGCCGTCCCGCCCCGGCGAGGTCCTCGAACGCGCCCCGCGCCCGGGCCTGCGAGATCTGCTGGTCGATCCAGGTCTCGAAGGACATCCCGCGGGGCTTGCGCTCGGTCATCGCCTCCCGTTGATACCCGCGTTCAGGCGGCGGTGCGCAGCGAGCGCAGCGCCGGGGTGACGCGGGCCAGCTCGTCGAGCACCGCCTTGGCGCCGGCCTCGAGCTCGGCGTCGGGCGCGAACTCGTCGTCGTCGGTGAGGAACCGGGCGAAGAACGGGATCGAGACGGCCTCGACGACCGGCAGCACGCGCAGCGAGGCCAGCACCGGCTTGATCGCCGTCGCGGCGCGCAGGCCGGCCGAGACGCCGCCGTAGCTGACCAGCCCGGCCGCCTTGTCAGCCCACTCGACCGAGAGGTGGTCCAGGGCGTTCTTCAGCGAGGCCGGGAAGGAGTGGTTGTACTCGGGCGTGACGAAGACGAAGGCGTCGGCGCGCAAGACGGTGGCGCTCCAGTCCCGGGTCGACCGGTGCACGTACCGCTGCAGCCGCGGGTGGTGGGGCTCGTCGAACACCGGCAGCCCCACGTCGGCCAGGTCCACCAGCTCCACCTCGAACCCGGAGTGCTCCTCGGCGAACCGCTGGAACCAGCGGGCCACGGCGATGCCCTTGCGGCCGGCGCGGGTGCTGGCGGAGATGATCTGCAGGACGGGACGGGTCACGGTGGTGCTCCTCGGCAGGGTGGCGCTTGCTTGACGTCTCAACAGTTCGCAACGGCAACCGATTCCGCCCTCACTCCCCGTGACCGCACCGGAGTCACGATCCGGCCACGACCGGCCGGTTCCGCTTGCCCGGGCCGCCGACTGCTGCCGTCCGCGGGGGCGTTCGCGCAGCGTGCAGACCTGCCACGAACGGGTGACACGCGCCGTCGGCCGCGAGCGCCGCGCGTGACGCTCCGTGCAGGCTGTCCCGGTGCCGTCGTCCTTCGTCCCGGGGTTGCCGGACCTGCCCCCCGACCTCGCCGGACCGGTGGCGGTGGAGCTGGCCAAGCCGGTGCGCGACATCCCGGCCCCGACCGCCCTGCCCGGCGGCTGCCGCTACGAGCCCAAGTGGGACGGCTACCGGCTGGTGGTCGTGCGCTCGGCGCGGGCCACCCGGCTGTGGTCCAAGCAGGGCCGCGACCTGACCGACCGCTTCCCCGACATCGCCGCCGCGGCCGTGGCGCAGGTGCCCGCCGGCAGCGTGGTCGACGGCGAGGTGGTCGTCTGGAACGGCTCGCGGCTGGACTTCGGCCTGCTCCAGCAGCGCATGTCCACCGCGCCCGGCCGGATCGCCGCCCTGGTGGCCGCCGCGCCGGCGTCCTACGTCGCCTTCGACCTGCTCGCCGCCGGCGGGTCGGACCTGCGCCGCCGCACGCTGCGGGTGCGCCGGGAGCAGCTGGAGGCGATGGCATCCCGCTGGGCGCCGCCGCTGCAGCTCTCGCCGCTCACCGCCGACCTCGACGAGGCCCGGCAGTGGTTCGCCGACTTCCGCCCGGCCGGCGTCGAGGGGCTGGTGGTCAAGGGGGCGTCGAGCCGGTACGCCCCGGGCCGCCGGGAGTGGCTGAAGGTCAAGTCGTGGGAGACCACGGAAGTCGTCGCCGGCGGCGTCATCGGCCCCATCGAGCGGCCGAGCCAGCTCGTCGCCGGGCTGGTGCGGGACGGCGAGCTCGTCGTCGTCGGCCGGACCAGCCCGCTCTCGCCCCGGCAGGCCGCGGAGCTCGCCGCCGTCCTGCGCCCCGCCGGGCCCGACCACCCCTGGCCCGACCGGATCGGCACCGGCCGGTTCGGCGGCGGCCGGCTGTCGGTCCCGCTGACCAAGGTCGAGCCCGACGTCGTCGTCGAGGTCAGCGCGGACGCCGCGCTGCAGGCCGGCGTGTTCCGGCACCCGATGCGCTTCGTCCGCGTGCGGTCCGACCTCACGCCCGGCGACGTCCCGCCGCTGGCCTAGTCCCTCACGGCTCCTGCGGGGTCCGGCCGAGGGCGACGAGGAAGCGGCGCAGCAGGTCGGCCAGTTGGGCGCGGTCGGCGGCGGACAGCCCGGCCAGCAGCCGGCGCTCGGTCTCGAGGTGGTCGGGCAGCGCGGCGTCGAGCGCGGCCCGGCCGGCGTCGGTCAGCGTGACGACGACGGCCCGCCCGTCGGTCTCGCTGCGCTCGCGGGTGATGAGCCCCTTCTCCTCCAGCCGGTCCAGCCGCTGGGTGATCGCGCCCGAGGTCACCAGCGCGGTGCGCATCAGCGCGGTGGGGGTGAGCTGGTAGGGCGCGCCGGCCCGGCGCAGCGCGGCGAGGACGTCGAAGGCCGGGGCGTCGAGCCCGTGCCGGGCGAAGGTGGCCCGCTGGGCCAGGTGGACCTCGCGCTGGGCCTGGGTGATCCGGCCGATGATGCCCATCGGCGAGCAGTCCAGGTCGGGCCGCTCGCGGCGCCACTGCTCGAGGATCAGGTCGACGGCGTCGCGCCCCTCCCCGCTCACGCGGGGACCCCCTCGTCGTCCGGGTGCACGTCGGCCAGGTGCTCGGCGAAGGTGCGCGGCGGCCGGCCGAGCAGGGCGGTGAGCACCCGCGGGCTCCCGGTGAACCCGTGCGCCCGGTAGTGGTCGAACATCGTGCGCAGGCAGCGTCCGGCGTAGGAGGCCGGCACCTCGCCGGTCGGGACGACGTCCTCCGCCACCACGTCGCGGCCCAGCCGCTGGCCCATGAGCTCGGCCAGCCGGGGCGCGGTGAGCGGCTCGGGGCCGACCGCCTCGAACGTGCCGCCGTCCAGCCCGTCCTCGGTCAGCAGCACGGCCGCGGCCTCGGCCACGTCGCGCAGGTCGACCAGCGACTGCGCCTGCCGCAGCCCCCAGCGGCTGCGCAGCACCCCGCCGGCGGCCACCTCGGGCAGCAGGGCGTCGAAGTTGTCGGCGTAGGCGCAGGGCTGCAGCACCCGCCACGGGACGCCGCTGGCGTCGAGGGCTTCCTCGGCCCGGTCCTTGCCCGCGTGGTGCGGCATGGCCCGCGCCTGCGGGCGCAGCACGGAGTGGTAGACCAGCCGGGGCAGTCCCGCACGGCGGGCCTCGGCGAACAGCGCCCGGGCACCCTCGGGCTCGTCGGGGTCGAAGTTGGGCCAGACCAGGTAGAGCGCGTCGGCACCGGCCAGCAGCGACTGCCAGGGCTGCGGCTGGGTCAGCTCGCCCCGCACCACCTCGGCGCCGAGCGCCTCGAGCTCCGGCCGTGGCCCGCGGCGGGCCACGACGGCGCGCACGGCGAGGCCGCGCTCGCGCAGTGCCCGGACGACGGCGGTGCCGGTGGGACCACCGGCGGCCGTCACCACGATCACGCCGATACCTCAGCAGTGAGGCATCTGGGACGTCAAGCGACCCGGCGGCGGGTCCTCAGCGCAGGGCCGTGCTCAACCGCACGGTGAGGCCGGTCGGCCCGGGCAGCAGGTCGACGTGGTCGAACAGCTTGCGGGCCAGCCAGAGACCCATGCCGCCGCGCCCCAGGTCGAAGCCGTGGGCCGGGATGAAACCGGCCAGGGTGCCCTCGAACGACGTCCCGCTGTCGGTGATGGCGCACACCAGCCGGTCGCGGTCGGCGTACAGCCGCCCCGAGACGGGCCGGCGGCCGTGCCGGAAGGCGTTGGCGGCCACCTCGCTGATGCCCAGCCGGAGGTCCTCCAGCTGCTCCTCGTCCCGCACCAGGCCGGGGAGCGCCCCGGTGAGCCGGTGCCGCAGCTCCGGCAGCGAGGGGGCGTCGTCGACCACCACCAGGGCGGGGGTGTCCTCCAGCGGCTCCCGCGGGGTGGGCAGGGCGCGCACGTACTCGGCGGGGTCGAGGTAGGCCCCGTTCGGCGTCCACGCCGCCCCGGAGACCAGGTGCGGGTGCGTGCTGCGGGCGCTGTCCACCAGCTCCGCCGGCAGCCGCCGGCTGTCGTAGACGCACAGGTTGGTCAGCGGCAGCTCGGCCGCGACGCGGTTGACGGCGGCCTCGATGCGCTTCTCCTCGCGCACCTGGCGCGGCTCGTCGGTGGCGGGCACCTCGGCCAGGACGCGCACCCGGCTCGCCCCGTCCAGGCCGGCCCGGACGGTGTACTGGCGCAGGTGGGTGAAGACGTCGGGGCCCGACGTGCCGTCGGGGACGAGCCCGCGGTCGACGGGGACGTCCCGGCCGGCGGGACCCAGCGCGCGCAGGACGAGCTCGGCGCTCTCCTCCGTGCAGCTGATCACGACCAGCTCACCGGACGCGAGGCCGTCCTCCACGAAGGGGACGGCGACCTCCAGCAGCGCGGTGTCGGAGTCGAACACGGCGGCACCGTGGCGGAAGCCGCCGCCACCGCTCGGGTCGGCGTGGTCCACGGCCGGTCCGACGACGGGCACGGCTGCAGGAGACAACCCCTCAGACGTACCGTTCACTGGCCCTCGACCGTCTCCCCGGGCGGTGCTGCCCGCTGCTGCTGCCGTCAACGCTCACATGGATTCTCGGTCAGTCCGCCCCCGACCTTGACACGGGGTGGTGAGATCCGCGTCCCGAACCGGGCGGGGGCGCGGCCAGCCGGCCGCCGCACGAGGCGGTGCCCAGCCATGTGTGCGGGGCGCCCTGGTAGCACCAGCCGAGACGGGGGCGGCGGGCGCTGACCCACAGCGCGGGCACCCGCTTGTCGCCGGCGCGGGAGCCGGCCAGGGAGAAGCAGTTGCGCGACCGCAGCACCCCGTGGTCGGAGACGAGGACCGCCAGCCCCTCGGCGACGGTCAGCGGCGTGCGCCCGGCCGCCGCGATGTCCTCGGTGGCCCGCGTGGGCGGCAGGCCGAGCGTGGCCGGCCCGGGGTCGACGTCGAGCAGCAGGTAAGGGGTCGCCGGGACGTCGAGCTCCGGCAGCGGCCGGAAGCCGGCGAGGTCCTCGGGCTCCATCGTGGTGAAGCCTGCGCCGCCGACCATCCGGACGGTGCGCAGCACGTCGACGACCGGCGCGTCGGGGACGACGACCACGAAGGGGATCCCGCAGCTGGCGGGCAGCGTCGGCAGCAGGTCGCGCAGCGGCTCCAACCAGGCGCGGAAGCACTCGTCGGCCAGCTCCCGCCAGCCGGGCAGCCCCGCGGCGACCAGCGCGTCCACCTGCCGGTCGAACTCCAGGTCGGCCTCCGTGCGGACGACCGGCGGCTGCACGCTGCTCGTCGGCCCCACGGTGGTCGTGCGCTCCACGGTGGTCATCGGGTCCCTCTCGTCCACGGGCGGGCGCCGCGTCGTCGCGGGCTGCCGGTCTGGCACGATCGGCGGCGCCTCAGGGTCCCCCAGGCCGCCGGCCGGCCAGCTTAACGACCTCAACCGACGACACGCCCGTCGCCGTGACCACCTCGTCCTCCGCGAGGGCGCCGCAGTCCAGCCCGCGCAGCACCACCCCGGCCAGCGCCCGGGCGGTCGCGGGCTCGTCGAGCACGCCGCCTGCGGTGCGGTCGAGGTAGGCCGACAGGCGGGCGCCGGCGGCCGGCAGGGCCGCCCGGAAGAAGGCGTAGGTGGCCACGTACCGGGTGACCAGCTGCGCGGGGTGCAGGTCCCAGCCCTGGTAGAAGCCGCGCTCGAGCGCCCGCCGGACGAGCCCGGCGTGCAGCCGCCAGGCCGCGTGCACGTGCGCGCGCGGGCCGACGGGCAGCACGTTGGTCGAGCCGTCGACCGCCCGGGCGCCGGTGCCGGCGACGGCCACCTGCGCCACCTGCTTGGCGAAGTCGGCCGCCGGGTGGTCGGAGGACTGGTACGCGGCGGCGATGCCCAGGGCGGCGCTGTAGTCGTACGTGCCGTGGTGCAGCCCGGTCAGCCGGGGGCCCGCCGCGTGCACCATGCGGGCCAGGGTCGCGGTGCCGTCCGGGCCGAGCACCGCCTGCGGGGTCTCCACCTGCAGCTCCAGGTCGAGGGCCACGCCGTGCGCGTCCTCCAGCGCGTCGAGCACCGGCAGGAACGCGCGGACCTGCTCGACGTCGGTCACCTTGGGCAGCGTCACGGTCGCCCGCCGACCCGGGCTTTCGGTACCGAAGGCCCCGAGGAAGAGGTCGAGGGTGCGGACGCCGCGGCGCCGGGTGGGCCCCTCCAGCGACTTCGCCCGCACGCCCACCGCGGGCAGCGGCTCGGCGGCGATCGCGGCCGCGGCCCGCAGCACGTCGTCGTCCTCCCGGTCGGGACCGCCCCGGTAGCCGTCCTCGGCGTCGACGCGGAGGTCCTCCAGGGGCTCGGCCGCGAGCTTGGCGCGCACCCGGGGCAGGACCTCCTCGACCACGGCCGGGTCGAGGCCGAGGTCGGGCAGGCCGTGCTCGTCGAGGGCGGCGAGCGCGGCCTCCCCCCACGAGCGCGCGAGCCCCGGGCCGACGGCGTCGGCGGGCACGTAGCAGGTGTGCACCGGTTGCCGCCCGGACCGCTCCCCGGGGAAGGCGGCCAGCCGCGCCGCGTCGACCGGGCCCAGCCGCCGGTCCAGCTCGGCGTAGACGCTCTCGTCCAGGCCCATCAGCCGATGAGCTCGTAGGCCGGCAGGGTGAGGAAGTCCGGGAAGTCCTCGGCCAGCGCGACCTGCTCGAACAGCCGCCGGGCGTCGTCGAGCCGCGGTAGCTCGCCGATCCCGGCCACCTCCTCGGCGACGACGGAGCGGACCAGCTCCGCGGTGACCGTCTCGCCCGTGTCCAGCACGACGCCGTTGCGCACCCACTGCCACACCTGCGAGCGGCTGATCTCCGCGGTGGCGGCGTCCTCCATCAGGTCGTGGATGGCGACCGCGCCGTTGCCGCCCAGCCACGCGGCCAGGTAGCGGATCGCCACCTCGACGTTCGACCGCAGGCCGGCCATGGTCCGCCCGCCGGGCACCCCCGCGACGTCGAGCAGCTGCTGCGGGGTCACCGAGACCTCCGGCCGCTGCCGGTCGAGCTGGTTGGGCCGCTCGCCGAGGACGCCGTCGAAGACCTCCCTGCACACCGGCACCAGGTCGGGGTGGGCCACCCAGGAGCCGTCGAAGCCGTCGCCGGCCTCGCGGGTCTTGTCCTCGCGGACCTTGGCCAGCGCCCGCTCGTTGACCTCGGGGTCGCGGCGGCTGGGGATGAACGCCGCCATGCCGCCGATCGCCATCGCCCCGCGGCGGTGGCACACGGCGACGAGCTGGTCGGTGTAGGCCCGCATCATCGGCGCGGTCATCGTCACCGCGCCCCGGTCGGGCAGCACGAACTCCGGCCCGGCCTCGCGGAAGACCTTGATCACGCTGAACAGGTAGTCCCAGCGGCCGGCGTTGAGCCCGGCGGCGTGGCTGCCCAGCGCGTGCAGCATCTCCTCCATCTCGAAGGCCGCCGGGATGGTCTCGATGAGCATGGTCGCCCGGATCGAGCCCTCCGGGATGCCCAGCACCTGCTCGGCGTGGTCGAACACCCGGGCCCACAGCGCCGCCTCGAGGTGGCCCTCCATCTTCGGCAGGTAGAAGTAGGGGCCGGACCCGCGCCGCAGCTGCTCGGCGGCGTTGTGGAACAGGTACAGCCCGGCGTCGACCAGGGCGCCCACGGTGGGCCGGCCGTCGACCAGCAGGTGCCGCTCGTCGAGGTGCCAGCCCCGGGGGCGGGGCACGGTCGTGGGCAGGACGGCGTCGTCGCGGATCCGGTACTCGCGGCCGTCGGGCGCGGTGAACTCCAGGGCGCGGCGGACGGCGTCGCGCAGCACCACCTGCCCGCCGACGACGTTGCGCCAGTGCGGGGTGTTCGCGTCCTCCAGGTCGGCCAGCCAGACGTTCGCGCCGCAGTTGAGCGCGTTGATCGCCATCTTCGGCTCGGTCGGCCCGGTGATCTCGACCCGGCGGTCGACCAGCCCGGGCGGGGGCGGCGGCACCCGCCAGTCGCCCTCCCGGACGTCCCGGGTCTCCGGCCGGAAGTCGATCCGGCGCTCGGCGGCGATCTCGGCCCGCCGGGTGGCGCGGGCGGCGAGCAGCGCGTCGCGGTGCCCGCCGAAGCGGGTCTGCAGGTCGGCGACGAACGCCACCGCCTCGGGAGTGAGCACCTCCTCCGCGCGCTCGACGCCGGGCCCCTCCACGCGCACGTCGGCCATCGCGGGACTCCTTCCCTCGTGAGCAGGGCTGGCATCCTCCCACCGTGGCCCTCGACGACTTCAACGCCGACCCACCGGACCGGGCGGTCCAGGCGCTGCGGGCGTGCAACGCCGCGCCGCGGTTCGCCGCCGAGGTGGTGGCCGGCCGCCCCTACCGCGACGTCGAGACGCTCGTCGCCCGCGCCGAGGAGGTCGTCCGGGCGCTGCCGTGGGCCGAGGTCCAGCTCGCGCTGGCCGCCCACCCGCGCATCGGCGACCGCGTGGAGGGCTCGTCGGCCGAGGCGCAGGCCTCGCGGCGGGAGCAGAGCTCGATGGCGGGGGCGGACGACGACGTGCGCGCGGCGCTGCTCGAGGGCAACCGCGCCTACGAGGAGCGCTTCGACCACGTGTTCCTGATCCGGGCCGCGGGCCGCTCGCCGGAGGAGATGCTCGCCGAGCTGCGCCGCCGGCTCGGGAACGACGAGGCCGCCGAGCGGGTAGAGGTCACCGAGCAGCTGGCCCAGATCACGGGCCTCAGGGTGAGGGGACTCGTCGGATGAGCGTCTCGACGCACGTGCTCGACTCGACCAGCGGCCGGCCGGCCGCGGGCATCGCCGTCCGGCTGTTCGCCGGCGAGGAGCTGCTGGCGCAGGGCGTCACCGACGCCGACGGGCGCTGCCGGCTGGTCGAGGGGCCGACCGAGCCGGGCCGGCACCGGCTGGTCTTCGCCACCGGCGCCTGGTTCGCCCACCGCGGCCAGGAGACCTTCTTCCCGGAGGTGGTCCTGAGCTTCACGGTCCGGACCGGGACCGAGCACCACCACGTGCCGCTGCTGCTGGCCCCGTTCGCCTACTCCACCTACCGCGGCTCGTGACGCGGAGTGCGACGGGCGCGGAAACCGCGCCGTGGCACTCCAGGGCATAGTGCGCGCATGGCGATCAGGCTCGGGCGCAACCAGTACGGCAAGGCCGAGGTGCGGGTGGTCGCCGTCGACCGCAGCACGCCGCGGCACACCCTGGTCGACCTGGACGTCAGCAGCAGCCTGCGCGGCGACTTCACCGCGGCCCACACCGCCGGCGACAACGCGCACGTGCTCACCACCGACGCGCAGAAGAACACCGTGTTCGCCTTCGCCCGCGACGGCGTCGGCCAGCCGGAGGAGTTCGGCCTGCGCCTGGCCCGCCACTTCGCCGGCGCCTACCCGTGGATCACCGGCGCCCGGGTGGCCGTGGACTCCTACGGCTGGGAGCGCATCGCGGTCGGCGGCACCCCGCACGACCACGCCTTCCGGCGGTCCGGCGGCGAGGTGCGGACGGCGGTGGTGACGGTGGACGGCGGCGCGGCGCACGTGCTGGCCGGCCTCTCCGACCTCGTCGTCCTCAAGACCACCGGGTCGGAGTTCTGGGGCTTTCCCCGCGACCGGTACACCACCCTGGCCGAGACCCGCGACCGCATCCTCGCCACCGCCGTCACCGCGCGCTGGCGCTACACCACCACCGAGCTGGACTTCGCGGACTGCTTCGCCGGCATCCGCGGGGCGCTGCTGGAGACCTTCGCCGTGACCCACTCCCTCGCCCTGCAGCAGACCCTGCACGCCATGGGCGAGGCGGTGCTCGAGCGGTTCGGCGAGGTGGCCGAGATCCGGCTGTCGATGCCGAACAAGCACCACTTCCTGCAGGACCTGTCGGCGTTCGGGCTGGACAACCCCGACGTCGTCTACCACGCCGACGACCGGCCGTACGGCCTGATCGAGGGCGTCGTCGAGCGCGACGACGTCCCGCCCGCCGAGATCGCCTGGCTGGGGACGCCGGGCTTCTGCTGACCGGCCTGCTCCTGGACGGCCCTGCCCCTGACCTGCCTGCTCAGCCGGCCTCGACGCCGATCCCGCCGAACACGGCGACGGCGTGCACCCGCAGGTCGGCCTCGTGCTCGTCGTGGGTGCGCGTGAGCCCGCCGTCAGTGCCCACGCCGCCGATGCCCCGGAAGCGCGACCAGACCCGCCAGTCCGCCGGCACGCGCACGGCCAGCCCGCCCATCACCGCGCGCACGGTGAGGTCGACGCCGGCCGTCTCGCCGATGCCGGTGAGGTCGATCTCCCCGCCCGCCATGCCGAGGTCGACGCGGATGCGGGACAGCTCCGGGTTGACCGGGCGCAGCTCGAGCGGGCCCAGGGTGCGCACCCGGCGGATGCTCCGCGTGCTCTCGTCGCCCTCGTCCAGCCGCCGGGCGGCCAGCCGGCCGGCCAGGCCCACCACGAGCTGCAGGCCGAGCCAGGCGGCCAGCCAGGGCAGCACCCGCCGGGCGATCCGTCCCGCCATCCCGCCGGTCGCCCTGCCGCCGGTCGCCCTGCCGCCAGTCGCCATGCCGCCAGCGTGCCCGTCCCCGGCCCGCCTGCCCAGGGGCCGGACGGCCCTGCCACCATCGGGCGGTGGGCGAACCGCGGGAGACGCTGACCTACGAGGCCTTCGGCACCGCCGGCCGCGAGCTGGCGCAGCAGGTGGCCGACGACGGCTTCGAGCCCGACCTGATCCTGTCGATCGCCCGCGGCGGCCTGTTCCTGGGCGGGGCGCTGGGCTACGCGCTGGACGTCAAGAACCTCTTCGTGATGAACGTCGAGTTCTACACCGGCGTCGACGAGCGGCTGGACCTGCCCGTCGTCCTGCCGCCGACGCTCGACGTCGTCGACCTGACCGGGGCGAACGTGCTGGTCGCCGACGACGTCGCCGACACCGGCAAGACCCTGGAGCTGGTCCGCGACTTCTGCGCCGGGTACGTGGCGGAGGTGCGCACGGCGGTGATCTACGAGAAGCCGCGCTCCATCGTGCGCTGCGACTACGTCTGGAAGCGCACCGACCGCTGGATCGACTTCCCCTGGTCCACGCTGCCGCCGGTGCGTGAGCGGCGCCGCTCCCGGTCGTAGGCGGGCGCCGGCGGCGGGAGACCCTCCGCCGCCGGCGCCCCTTCTCCCGGTCAGTACCGGAAGCGGGAGACCGAGGAGTGCAGCGCGGAGGCCATCCGCGCCACCTCCTCGATGGCCGACCGCGCGTCGGCCATGGCGTGCGTCGTCGACCCGGTGGCGCTGGCCACGGCGGCGATGTTCTCGGCGATCCGGTCGGCCGACTGCGCCGCCTCGCTCACGTTGCGGTTCATCTCGGTCGTCGTCGCGGTCTGCTCCTCCACCGCCGCCGCGATGGTGCCCTGGGAGTCGTTGATGACGGCGATGATCGAGGCGATCTCGCCGATGGCCCGCACCGCGCCGTCGGTGTCGGCCTGGATCGCCTCCACCCGGTGCGAGATGTCCTCGGTGGCCTTGGCCGTCTCCTGGGCCAGCTCCTTGACCTCGTTGGCCACCACCGCGAAGCCCTTGCCCGCCTCCCCGGCGCGCGCGGCCTCGATGGTCGCGTTGAGCGCCAGCAGGTTGGTCTGCTCCGCGATGCTGGTGATGACCTTGACCACGCCGGCGATCTCCAGCGACGACTCGCCCAGCTTGGCCACGGTCGCGGTGGTGGCACCGGCGACGTCGACGGCCTGGGCGGCCACCCGGGCCACCTCCGCCGCGTTCTGCGCGATCTCGCGGATGCTGGCGCCCATCTGCTCCGAGCCGGCGGCGACCGTCTGCACGTTGGTCGACACCTGCCCGGCCGCGGTGGCCACGACCCCGCTCTGCGTGGCGGACTCCCCGGCCAGGCGCGCCATGTCCTGGGCGCTCGCCGACAGCTGCTCGGTCGCCGAGGCCAGCGTCGTCGAGCTGTCGCCGATCGCGGCCACCACGGTGCGCATGTCGGCCATCGCTGCCTCCAGCCCCACGGCCATCCGGCCCACCTCGTCGCGGCTGGTCACGCCGGTCTCCCCGCGCAGGTCGCCCTCGGCGAGCGCGGCCACGACCGCGCCCACCCGCCGCAGCGGGCCGACGACGGACCGGGTGATCACCCAGCCCAGCCCGGCGAGCAGCGCCACGCCGCCCGCGGCGACGAGGACGGCGAGGGTGATCGCCGTGCCGCGCTCGGCCGTCGTCCGCTCGACCGCGGCCGCGGCGTGCGCGTCGATCGCCTCGCCCACGGAGGGCAGCGACTCCTCCAGCGCGCCGAACTGGTCCCCGAAGCTCGGGTAGAGCGCCGCGGCCGCCGCCGGGTCGCGCCCGGCCAGGGTGACCACCTGGTCCGCGGCGGCGAGGTAGCCCTCCACGTCCGGGACGACGCCGGCGACCGCGGCGTCGACCTCGTCGCTCAGCGGGGCGGCGGCCAGCCGGTCGAGGATGTCGCGGAAGGTGGCGCCGTGGTCGCCGAGGTCGGCGACGGCGCCCCGGTACTGCTCCCCCGCCCCGCCGCTGAGCAGCGCCTGCAGCACGTCGGCCCGGACGGCGTCGTGCATCATGTCCGCCTCGAGCGCCAGCCCGGTGGCCTCGTTGGCGCGCAGCAGGGTCTCGGCCCGCTCCCCGGTGTCCTGCAGCGACCGGACGGTGAGGACGGCGAACGCGGCGAGCGCGAGCGCCCCCGCGGCGACGAGGACGGCGAGCTTGACGCCCAGCGGGCGGTCGGACCAGAAGCGAGCCACAACGCTCTCCAGCGAAGGCCGGCTGAACCGGTGGGCGGTCCACCGTGCCGCTGCCATCGGCACATCGCTGGAGCGACTACAGCCGAGAGCTTGAAGACTTGAAGTCTTGACCCTCTCGTGACCTCCGTCACTCCTGCCGCAGGCGGTAGAAGCGGAAGAAGTCGTTCTCGACGGGGAGGACCTCGATGCCGACGAAGCCGGCCGTGCGCGCGTACCGCTCCAGGGTGGCCGGCCGCATCACGGTGCCGGTGCCGACCGAGGGCCGGGTCGACAACCCGTCCGGCAGGCAGCAGAAGAGGCTGTAGCCGTACATCAGCCGCTCGATCTCGTCCCCGGGTGCGGTGAACTCCTCGGCCACCCGCTCGTCGGCGACCAGGACGGTGCCGCCGGGACGCACCATCCGCCGCATCGCCGCCAGCACCGCCACCGGGTCCGGCAGGTCGTGCACGCACTCGAAGGCCAGCGCCAGGTCGTACGCGCCGTCCTCCGCGACGTCGCCGACGTCCACCACGTGGAACCGCACCCGGTCGGCGACGCCGGCCTCCAGCGCGTTGCGCTGGGCCTGCTCCACCGAGGGGACGTCGACGTCGTAGCCGTCGACGCGCGCGGTCGGGTACCCGGTGGCGATCCCCACCGACGACCACCCCATCCCGCAGCCCACGTCGGCGACCCGGCCGCCGCCGCGCAGCGCGGCGTCGACGTCGGGCAGCGTGGCCAGCACGTCGGGCACCAGGGCTGTGAGGAAGAACGGGCGGTTGACGGCGGCCTGGCCCTCCCACGCGTCGGGGCCCATCTCGTGCCAGCCCAGGCCGCGGCCGCCGCGGTAGACCTCCACCAGCTTCTCGAGGTTCCGGGTGAAGGCCAGGGCGAGCCGGGGCATCGGCGCCATGTACAGCGGGTCCACCTCGTCGACCAGGATCCGGCGGTGCTCCTCGGGCAGGGTGTAGCGGCGCGCGTCCGGAGCGGCGCGGACGTCGTCGACGGCCAGGTAACCGGCCACCGCCTGCTGCTCGAGCCACTCGCGGGCGTAGCGGGCCTCGGTGCCGGTCCGCCCGGCCAGCTCCGGCGCCGTGGCGGGCGCCTGGGCCAGGGCCCGGTACCAGCCCAGCCGCACCCCGAGCTCCACCGCCGCCACCTCGAACGTGCCGATCACCGCGCCGAGCAGCCGGTCGGCGAGGGCGCCCTGCACCACGGGATCGGGTTCGGTCGTCGTCACGGACCCCGACGGTGGCCCGGGCCGGTGCCCGCCGACAGGGCCTTCCGTCCCGACGTCAGCGGCGGGTGGACACGGTGACGGTGAAGCGCCGGTCGCGGGCGACCACGCGGGTGGGGCCGACCAGCCGGCGCAGCGCCACCGGGTGGGGCAGCGGCGAGTTGAACACCGTCCACAGCCGGCCGCCGGGCCGGAGCACGCGGCCGGCGGCGGCGAACAGCCGGTCGGCCGCGGTGGTCACCACCGCGGCGCCGACGTGGAACGGCGGGTTGCAGACCACCAGGTCGACCCCGCCGTCGGGCACGCCGGCGGCGGCGTCGTCGCGCAGCACCGTGACCCGCACGTCGTTCGCCGCGGCCGTCGCCGCCGCGGACGCCACGGCGGCCGCCGACTGGTCGGTGGCCAGCACCTCCAGGTCCGGGTGGGCCCGGGCCAGCGCGGTGGCCAGCACCCCGGTGCCGCAACCGAGGTCGAGCGCGGTGCTCCCGGCGACATCGCCCGGCCGGTCGCGCAGCAGCGCGCGGGTGCCGAGGTCGACCTTCGTGCCGGCGAAGGCGGCGCCGTGCGCGCAGACGGTGAGCCCGAGGTCGGGGTGGTGCCGGCAGCGCGGGAACGACGACGGTCCCGGTCGCGGGCCCCGCGCCACGAGCAGCCGCGACTTCTGCCGGGCCAGCGTGGCGGTGACGTCGGCGAACGAGTCGCGCAGGACCTCGTTCATCGCGTGCGTCATGTGCTTGACCCGCCCGCCGACGAGCACGGTCACGTCGGGCGCCGCCGACGCGGCCACCACCTCGGCGATCTCCCGCAGCGCGTCGAGCGCCCTGGGCGCCTTGACCAGGACGACGCGGGCACCGCGGGCCAGGCCGGCGTCGAGGCCGGTCGAGCGGTAGGCGCCGGCGAGCCCGGTGCGCCCGGCGTTGAGCGCGAGCGCCTGCTCGGCGACCAGCAGGTCCTGGTGGACGCGGACGTCCTCGGCGCCGTGCACCGCCACGGCGCCCAGCGTGAGGGCGCCGTACGAGTCGTCGACGACCGCGACCTCACCCGGGCCGGCCGCCCGGAGCAGGCCAGCGGCCTCGTCGAGCAGCAGGCGGTCGGTGGCGTCGACGGCGACGAGGTCCGGCGCCTCGACGTCGGGCTCCCGCGACAGCCGCGCGAACAGCGCCTCGCCCCGCGAGATCGCCATCCCGGTGGTGCCGCGCCCGGGCTCCGGAACGGAGTCAGGCACCGAGACGGCCATGTCGGTGGTCGTTCAGACGCCGGGGAGGCCGACCGGGCAGGAGACGCCGGTGGAGTGCACCGGGCAGTAGCCGTTGGGCACCTTGTACAGGTACTGCTGGTGGTAGTCCTCGGCGTAGAAGAACTCCCGCAGCGGGGCGATCTCGGTGGTGATCTCCCCGTAACCGGCCTCCTCCAGCCGCTGCTGGAAGGCCTCGCGGCTGGCGCGGGCGGCGGCCTCCTGCTCGGGGCCGTCGTAGTAGATCGCCGAGCGGTACTGGGTGCCGATGTCGTTGCCCTGGCGCATGCCCTGGGTCGGGTCGTGGTCCTCCCAGAACACCTTGAGCAGCTGCTCGTAGGAGATCTGCGCGGGGTCGAACACGACGAGGACGACCTCGGCGTGCCCGGTGCGCGCCGAGCAGACCTCCTCGTAGGTGGGGTTCGGCGTGTACCCGCCCGCGTAGCCGGCGGCGGTGGAGTAGACGCCCGGCGTCTGCCAGAAGACCTTCTCCACGCCCCAGAAGCAGCCGGCGCCGAAGACGGCGGTCTGCAGGCCCGCCGGGAACGGCGGCTGGATGCGGTTGCCGTTGACCGCGTGCACCTCGGGGATGCCCGGCAGGGGCGTGGGGCGGCCGGGGAGGGCGTCGGCGGACGAGACCGGCTGCGTCTTGAACCGGGAGAAGACCATGTCCCGAGCGTAGGACGGCGCTGCAACCCGCCGGACGGCGCGCGGTGCAGGATGCGGTGGTGATCCGGACCCGCGAGTGGCAGCTGGCCCCCCAGCCGCACGGCGAGCCCGTCCCCGCCGACGTCCGCCTGGTCGAGCTCGAGCGGCCCGAGCCCGCCGAGGGGCAGGTCGTCGTCCGCCTGCTGGTGATGTCGGTGGACCCGTACGTGCGCGGCCGGATGCGCCCCGGCCCCTCGTACGCCCCGCCCTGGCAGGTCGGCGAGACGATGCGGGGCGGCGCCGTCGGCCGGGTCGTCGGCTCCCGGTCCCTCCGGCCTTCCTCGACCTCGTGCGCGGGGGCGACACCGGGAAGATGGTCGTCCGGCTGGCTTCCTGACCCGCGGCGTCCGGGTTTCCTCGATCGGCCGCGCCGGGCAGACCCGCAGGTGGCGGCGGCCGCACCCGATCGGGTGCACCGACGAAGGTCGTAGCGGCGAGCCTGTTGCCGGAGCGGGGCGGCACCGCGCACGATCCGCGCAGCAAGCCCGATCGACGACGCCGTCGGTCCGTGCGGGAGGAGAGGAGCGGGCCATGACCACCGTCCACGCCGACCGGACCGACCGGCCCGGGTTCCCGGTGCCGCGCCCCGACGAGGCGCACTGGCCCGGGCTGGCGACGCCGCCGCGCGCCCCGTTCCGCGCGCGCGTCGCCGAGGCGGTGTTCCGCTCCGCGGTGGCCCCGCTGCCGATCCGCGTCGTGCTGCCCGACGGGCGGGTGCTGGGGGCCGGCGGCAAGGACGCGCCGGTCATGCGCCTGGTCCGGCCGCAGGCGTTCTTCGCCCGGCTGGGCGCCGACGTCAAGATCGGTTTCGGCGAGGCCTACATGACCGGCGACTGGACGACCGGCGCCGGCACCGACCTCGCCGACCTGCTCTCGGCCTTCGCCGCCCGCCTCGCCCGGCTGGTGCACCCGGCGCTGCAGAAGCTGCGGCACGCGGTCGAGCGGACCCAGCCCGCGCACGAGGAGAACACCAGGGAGAACAGCCGGGGCAACATCTCCCGGCACTACGACCTGTCCAACGAGCTGTTCGCCGAGTTCCTCGACGAGACCATGACCTACTCGTCGGCCTGGTTCGAGCCCGGTGACGACCTGCGGTCCGCCCAGCTGCGCAAGATCGACGGGATCCTCGACCTGGCGCGGGTGCGGTCGGGCATGCGGGTGCTGGAGATCGGCTCCGGGTGGGGGGCGCTGGCGATCCGGGCGGCGCAGGAGCGGGGCGCCTCGGTCACCACGCTCACCCTCTCCTCGGAGCAGCGGCGCCTGGCCCTCGAGCGCGCCGCCGCGGCGGGCGTGGCCGACCGGGTCGACGTCCGGCTGCAGGACTACCGGGACGCGCGCGGGCAGTACGACGCCGTCGTCTCGGTGGAGATGATCGAGGCGGTCGGCGAGCGGTACTGGCCCACCTACTTCACCGCGCTGGACCAGCTGCTCGCCCCGGGCGGGCGCGTGGGCCTGCAGTCGATCACCATGCCGCACGACCGGATGCTGGCCACCCGCCGCGGCTACACCTGGATCCACAAGTACGTCTTCCCGGGCGGGATCATCCCGTCATTGCGGGCCATCGAGGACAACCTGGCCGCGCACACGCTGCTGTCCGTCGTCGAGCGGCGCGAGCTGGGGCCGCACTACGCGCGCACGCTCGCGCTGTGGCGGGAGCGGTTCCTGGCCAACTGGAGCCGGCTCGAGGGCGCCTTCGACGACACCTTCCGCCGGATGTGGGAGTTCTACCTCGCCTACTGCGAGGCGGGGTTCCGCGTCGGCTACCTCGGCGTCAGCCAGCTCGGCCTGGCCCGCACCCCCACCTGGTGAGGTGGTGGGGGCTCTCTGCACCGAAGCCCCCCACCACCTCACGAGAAGAGCGCGCTGTAGCCGTTGAGCGCCGGCTGGCCGCCCAGGTGCGCGTAGAGCACCGTGGACGACGGCGCGATCTCGCCGCGGCCGACGAGGTCGATCACCGCCGCCATCGACTTCCCCTCGTAGACGGGGTCGGTGACCATGCCCTCGGTGCGCGCGGCGGTCTCCATCGCCCGGATCGTGGTCTCGTCGGGGATGCCGTAGGTCCCGGCGTGGTAGCGCTCGTCGAGCTCGACGTCGTCGGCGGTGAGCTCCCGCTGCACGCCGATCGCCTTCGCCGTGCGCTGGGCGATCCGCAGCACCTGCTCGCGCGTCTCGGCCGGCTTGGCGCTGGCGTCGATGCCGAGCACCCGGCGCGGCCGGCCGCCGGCCTCCTCGAGCTGGGCGAAGCCGGCCACCATGCCGGCCTGGGTGGAGCCGGTGACCGAGCAGACGACGACGGTGTCGAAGAAGACGCCGAGCTCGGCCTCCTGCGCGGCCACCTCGTGCGCCCAGCCCGCGAAGCCGTGCCCGCCCAGCGGGTGGTCGCTGGCGCCGGCCGGGATGGCGTACGGCTTGCCGCCGCGCGCCTCGATCTCGGCGAGCGCCGCCTCCCAGCTCTCCTTGAACCCGATGCCGAACCCGGCCTTGACCAGCCGGACGTCGGCCCCGGCCAGCCGGCTGATCAGGATGTTGCCGACCTTGTCGTAGACCGCGTCGGGCCAGTCGACCCAGCTCTCCTGCACGAGCACGCACGACAGGCCCACGCGGGCGGCGACGGCGGCGACCTGGCGGGTGTGGTTGCTCTGCACCCCGCCGATCGAGACGAGCGTGTCGCAGCCCTGCGCCAGGGCGTCGGCGACGAGGTACTCGAGCTTGCGGGTCTTGTTGCCGCCGAAGGCGATGCCGGAGTTCACGTCCTCCCGCTTGGCCCAGACCGCGGCGCCGCCCAGGTGCTCGGTGAGCCGGTCGAGCCGGTGCACCGGCGAGGGCCCGAACAGCAGCGGGTAGCGGGGGAAGTCAGCGAGGCTGGTCATCGGTCTCCTCGAGTTCGGACAGCAGCGCCGTCCAGATCACGGTCGTGGTGGCGACGGCGGCGGCGACGTCCCCCGCCGCGCAGGCGGCGATCAGGCGGTCGTGCAGCGCGACCGACGGGTGGGCGTCCCCGGGCGCGAAGCGGGCCCGCTCCAGGCGGCGGATGGCCGGCGTGAGGCGCTCGACGGTGGCGGTCAGCGCCGCGTTCCCGCAACGGGCCAGCAGCACGCCGTGCAGGTCGTCGTCGGCGGCGATCGCGGCGTCGACGTCGCCCGCGGCCACCGCCGCGGCGAACCGCTCGTTCGCGGCGCGCATCGCGGCGACGTCGTCCTCGGTCACCCGGCGGGCCGCCTCGCGCGCGGCGAGCTCGTGCATCGCCCGGACGACGACGGCGGCGTCGCGGACCTGGCGGACGACGAGCGGGGTCACCCGGGTGTGGCTCTGCGGCTTGGCCTCGACCAGCCCCTCGTCGGCGAGCCGCGCCAGCGCCGCCCGGACCGGGGCCACCGAGAGGCCGAGGCGGGCCGCCAGCTCGGCGTCCTTGATCACGGCCCCCGGGGCGAGGTCGCCTGCCACGATCGCGGTCCGGATCCGCTCGGTCGCCTGGTCGCGCAGCAGGACCCGGCCGACGGGGGCGAGGCCGCTGGACACCACTGACATTTCAGATGTCAGATCCCGTTCCGTCAAGCCCTCCCACCGGAATGGCCATTTCGGTGCGGGAGCTGGCAGGGCAGGGCCTCGTGCGGACGGCGGCCGACCCGCACAGTCGGCGCATGTTCGCCGACTGGGCCCCGCCCGCCGAGGCCGCCGCCCACTTCGCCCACCGCCTGGCGGTCGAGACCGACGTCAGCGACGTCGCGGCCGCGCTCGGCGCAGGCGGCTTCGTGCTGCTCGACAGCCGCAGCGCCGAGGCGTGGGCGCAGGGGCACGTGCCGGGCGCGCTGCACCTGCCGGGGCGGGAGATCCCGGCGCGGGCCGCGGCCGAGCTGGACCCGGCCGTCCCGGTGGTCACCTACTGCTGGGGACCCGGCTGCAACGGGGCCACCCGGGCGGCCCTCGCGCTCGCCCTGCTCGGCTACCGGGTGCGCGAGATGATCGGCGGCTTCGAGTACTGGGCGCGCGAGGGGCTCCCCGTGGAGACGGCCGACGGCACCCGCCGCGCGGACGCCGACCCGCTGACCGCGCCGGTCCTCAGCTGCGGGTGCTGAGCGCCGGCGGCGGGTCGTCGGAGAGGCGCGCCCAGAGCAGCTCGTCGTGCTTGACGCCGTCGCCGTAGCGGTAGGACCGTCGCAGCGCGCCCTCGCGGGTGAACCCGGCCTTCTCGGCCACCCGCCCCGACGCGGCGTTCTCCACGGCGTGGCAGAGCTCGATGCGGTCGAGCCCGAGCGCGGCGAAGGCCCAGCGGCAGACGGCGTCGACGACCAGCGGCGCGATCCCGCGCCCGCGGGCGGCCGGCGCCGTCCAGTAGCCGATCTCGGCGTCCCCCTGGGCGCGGTCGATCGAGTGCAGGGAGACCGAGCCGAGCAGCTCTCCCGTGGCGGTGTCGGTGACGGCAAAGGAGGCGTGGTCGCCCCTGCTCCAGTCCATCCGGCCGCGGATCATGCGGGCGACGTCCTCCCGCGACGCCGAGCCCGCGCCGTTCCACAGCCGGATCTGCGGGTCCCGCAGCGCGGCCCACGCGGCCTCGGCGTCGTCCTCCCGCCAGGGGCGCAGCAGCACCGGCCCCACCGGCAGCTCGAACGGGTCCACGGCAGGCGATCCTGCCGTGCGCCCTCAGGCGAGGGTGGGGATGGAGACCCCGACGCCGCCGCGGGTCCCCGCGCCGTACCGCTCGATCTCCTTCTCGAGGTCCAGCGGCCGGATCGCCATGGCCTGGGCCCGGACGTCGTCGGTGATGAGGTCGGCCGGCAGCAGCCAGGACACCTCGAACTCGAGGCCGTCGGGGTCCTGGGCGTAGAGCGCCTTGGTGGTGGCGTGGTCGGAGGCGCCGACCAGCGCGCCGACCTGCAGCAGGGCGTCGCGGACGCGGGCCAGCTCCGCCAGGGTGTCGACCTCCCACGCCAGGTGGTACAGCCCGACGGTGCGCCGGCCGGCCTCCGAGGGGGCGGCGCCCGCGCCGATGGCGAACAGCCCGAGGTCGTGGTCGTTGGTCGACCCCTCGGCCTGCAGGAACACCGCCCGCCCCGGGATCTCCGCCTTGACCCGGAAGCCGAGCACGTCCCGGTAGAAGGCGAGGCTGCGCTCCACGTCGCGGACGTAGAGGACGGCGTGGTTCAGGCGCTGGACCGGCATGGCCCCAGCATCCCGCATATTGCTTCAGTGTTCAAGTATTTGCGGGACGGTCGCCGGGTAGGCCGCCCGCCATGGACCAGTCCCGCGTTCCCGTCCTCGAGGCCCTGCAGGAGTTCCGCCGCCGGGGGGACGTCGTCTACGGCCCGCCCGGGCACAAGCAGGGACGCGGTGCCGACCCCCGGGTCGTGGAGATCCTCGGCGAGGCGCTGTTCGCCGACGACGTCCTCTCGCTCAACGGCCTCGACGACCGGCGGCAGTCGCAGGGCGTCGTCAGCCAGGCGCAGGACCTCATGGCCGACGCCGTCCACGCCGACCACGCCTTCTTCTCCACGTGCGGCAGCTCGCTGTCGGTGAAGACGGCGATCATGTCGGTGGCCGGCCCCGGCGAGCGGCTGATGATCAGCCGGAACGCGCACAAGTCGGTGATCTCGGGCCTGATCATCAGCGGCGTCCAGCCGGTGTGGGTGCACCCGAAGTTCGACCCCGACCGCAACCTCGCGCACCCGCCGGAGCCCGACGACGTCCGCCGGACCCTGGAGGCCAACCCCGACGTCAAGGGGATGCTGCTGATCACCCCGACCGACTGGGGCACCTGCGCCGACATCGCCGGCACCGCGGAGGTCGTGCACGCCCGCGACCTGCCGCTGATCGTGGACGAGGCCTGGGGCGCGCACCTGCCGTTCCACCCCGACCTGCCGGCGTGGGGCATGGACGCCGGAGCCGACCTGGTCGTCACCAGCGTGCACAAGATGGGCGGCGCGGTCGAGCAGAGCTCGGTGTTCCACCTGAAGGGCGACCGCATCGACCCCGACGTGCTCAAGGCCCGGGAGGACCTGCTGGGGACGACGAGCTCGTCGGCGCTGGTCTACCTGACCCTCGACGGCTGGCGGCGGCAGATGGTCGAGCACGGGGAGGAGCTGCTCGGGGTCGCCCTGGAGCGGGCCCGGCGGCTGCGCGCGGCGATCCACGAGCTGCCCGGCGTCGACCTCGTGGACCGCGAGGTGGTGCGGCCCGGCGGGGCGTTCGACCTCGACCCGCTCGTGATGACCATGGACGTGCGCGGCCTCGGCATCACCGGCTACCAGGCCGGCGACTGGCTGCGGGCCCACCGGCACGTCGACATCGGCTCGGCCGACGCCTGCCGGATCAGCGCCCGGCTCACGCACGCCGACGACGACGAGACCGAGCGGCTGCTGATCGCGTCGCTGCGGGCGCTGGTGGAGGACGCCGGCTCGATCGAGCGGCCGCCGGCGGTGGACCTGCCCGAGCCCCGGGCACTGGAGCTGGAGTCGGTCATGTCGCCGCGCGCGGCTTTCTTCGCCCCGGTGGAGCAGGTGCCCGTCGCCGAGGCGGCCGGCCGGGTCGTCGCGGAGATGGTCAGCCCCTACCCGCCCGGCGTCCCGGTGCTGGCGCCCGGCGAGCGGATCACCCTGGAGGTGCTCGACTACCTGACCACCGGCATCGAGGCCGGGATGCTCGTCCCCGACGCGGCCGACCCCTCGCTGAAGAGCCTGCGCGTCGTCGCGCAGTGACGGTGGCGGGCACGCCGTGACCGACGTCGTCGTCCGGGTCGAGGCGTCGCTGGCCTTCCTGCTGCCGCTGCGCGACCGCGCGGCGCGGCAGCGGCGGCTGGCGTTCGACCCGGACGCGACGGTCGGCCACCTGGTGCAGGCCGCCGGCGTGCCGCTGACCGAGGTGGGCACCCTCGCCCTGGACGGCGAGCCGGCGCCGGCCACGGCCCGCACCGCGCCCGGCGGGGTGGTCGACGTCGGCCCGGCGCCGCGGCCGCAGCCGGTGCCGCCCGGCGGCTTCCTGCTCGACGTCGGCCTCGGGGCGCTGGCCCGGCGGATGCGGCTGCTCGGCCTGGACGTGGCGTGGTCGAACGACGCCGACGACCCCGCGCTGGTGGCGCGCGCCCGCGCCGAGGAGCGGGTGCTGCTCACCCAGGACCGCGGGCTGCTGATGCGCCGCGCGCTGCCGGCGGGCGCGCTGGTGCGCGGCAGCGGGGCCGACGAGCAGCTCGCCGACGTCCTCGACCGCTTCGCACCCGCGCTCGCGCCGCTGACCCGCTGCACCGCCTGCGGCGGGCCGCTCGTCGCCGTCCCCGAGGAGGAGGTCGCCGACCGGCTCCCGGCCGGGACGCGGCGGACGTACGACGACTTCTCCCGCTGCACGGCCTGCGGGCGGGTGTACTGGCGCGGCGCGCACGCCCGGCGGATCGACGCGCTGATCGCACGCTCCCGGTAGGTCGGCCCGCGCGGGCCACCGACTGGCCCCGGTGTGTCACGCGGGGCGGGCACCGGCAGGAGCGACCGTCCACCCGCTCCCCTGCGAGGCCGCCGTGTACCTCTCGAAGACCGAGGCCGCCGTCCTGCCGACGATCCGGCTGGGGACGCCGGACCGGCCCGCGCCCGGCGGGCGCCGGCGGTTGTGGCCGCTGCTGGGCCCGGCCTTCGTCGCCGCCGTCGCGTACGTCGACCCCGGGAACTTCGCCACCAACTTCTCCGGTGGCGCCTCCTTCGGCTACACGCTGCTGTGGGTCATCGTCGCGGCCAACCTCATGGCGATGCTCATCCAGTCGCTGACCGCCAAGCTCGGCATGGCCACCGGCCGGGACCTGGCGACGCTGTGCCGCGAGCGGCTGCCGAAACCGCTGACCCGGGTGCTGTGGCTGCAGGCCGAGGCGGTGGCGATCGCCACCGACCTGGCCGAGATCGTCGGCGGCGCGGTCGCGCTCTACCTGCTGTTCGGGGTGCCGCTGCCGGTCGGCGGCTGCATCACCGCGGTCGTCGCGTTCGTGCTGCTGGCCGCCCAGTCGCGCGGGCACCGGCCGTTCGAGCGGGTGATCGCCGGGCTGCTGCTGGTCATCGGCGCCGGCTTCGCCTACACCCTGGTCGGCTCGGGGGTCAGCCTCGGCGGGCTGGCCGGCGGCATGGTGCCGTCCTTCGACGGGCCCGAGAGCCTGGTGCTGGCCACCGGCATCCTCGGGGCCACGGTGATGCCGCACGTCATCTACGTGCACTCGGCGCTCACGCCCGGCCGCTACGGCGACGTCGTCAGCGCCGGCCGCACCGCCCGGGGACGGCGGCGGCTGCTGCGCGCGCAGCGGCTCGACGTCCTGCTGGCCATGGGTCTGGCCGGCATCGTCAACGCCACCATGCTGGTCATCGCCGCCCAGCTGTTCACCGGGTCGGCCGACGCCGGCTCCCTGGAGCGCGTGCACGCCGGCCTCGGCGACGAGCTGGGCGCCGGCGCGGCGGCCGCCTTCGGCATCGCGCTGCTCGCCTCGGGCTTCGCGTCGTCGTCGGTGGGCACGCACGCCGGGCAGGTGGTCATGGCCGGCTTCCTGCGCCGCAGCATCCCGGTGCTGGCCCGCCGGGCGATCACCCTGGCGCCCGCGCTCGCGGTGCTCCTGCTCGGCGCCGACCCGACGCAGGCGCTGGTGTGGTCGCAGGTGGTGCTCTGCTTCGGCATCCCGTTCGCGCTGGTGCCGCTGCTGTGGCTGACCAGCCGGCGCGACCTCATGGGCGGCTGGGTCAACCGGCGGGTCACCACGCTGACCGGCTCGGTCATCGCCGCCCTGATCATCGGGCTGAACGCCTACCTGCTCGCCGGCCTCGTCCTCTAGGCGGGCTTTCGGTACGGAAAGCCCCCGCCGTCCCCGGGCTTTCGGTACCGAAAGCCCGGTCAGGGGGTGGGCGTGCGGGCCCGGTCGGCGGTGGCGCGGATCTCGTCGGCCATCGCCGGCCACAGCGCCCGCGGTAGCTCGTGCCCCATGCCGGGGTACTCGACGTACCGCGCGCCGGGCACCGCGGCCGCCGTCGCCCGCCCGCCCTCGGGCCGGATCACCACGTCGCCGTCGCCGTGGAGGACGAGCGTCGGCACGCGGACGGCGGCCAGCTCGGCCCGCAGGTCGCGGGCGGCGCGCTGCGCGGCGTTCTGGCGCTTCGCGCCGGGGCCGGTGAGCCCGGCGGCGTCACGGGGCACGGCGACCCGCAGCATCTCCAGGTGCCCGTCGCGGTCCGGCGGGTAGGCCGGCGACCCGGTGACCGCCTGCATGGCCACCATGAAGTCGGCCATCGCCTCGGGGGTCGTGGGCCGGCCCTGCTCCTTGGCCGGCCGCCGGGCGCGGCGCACCAGCCGCAGCACCGTGCGGGGCCGCATCCGGCCGATCCGCGGCGACGGCGTGGACATGATCGAGGCGAGCGAGAGGACCCGGTCGGGGTGCTCGACCGCCAGCAGCTGGGCGATCATCCCGCCGAGCGAGGCGCCGACCACGTGGGCGGCCGGCCAGCCGACGGCGTCGAGCACCGCGACGGCGTCCGCGGCCATGTCCGAGAGCGTGTACGCCGGTCTGCGGCCGGGCGGCACGTCGAGGTGGGTGGACAGCCCGACGTCGCGGTTGTCGAACCGGACGACGGTGAAGCCGCGGGCGGCGAGCTCGGCGCAGAAGCCGTCGGGCCAGCCCACCATCTGCGCGCCCAGGCCCATCACCAGGAGCAGCGGCTCGCCGCCGGGCTCGCCGAGCTCCTCGTAGGCGAGCTCCACGTCGCCGTTGGTCGCCGTCCGGATCGCCATGCCGCCTCCTCCGCTATTGGATACAGATGTACCACAAAGGGGGCACGTGCGCGAGGATGTGCCCGTGCCGAAGCGCGTGGACCACGACGAGCGGCGCCGCGTGCTCACCGAGGCCCTGCTGCGGATCGCCAGCACCCGCGGCCTCAAGGCGGTCACCATGCGCGAGGTCGCCGCCGAGGCCGGCGTCTCGCTGCGGGTGGTGCAGTACTACTTCACCGACAAGCGCACCCTCATGCTCTCGGGCCTGGCTGAGCTGGCCGCCCGGCTGGACCGGCGGGTCCGCGAGCGCGCCGCCGCCCTCGGCACCGGGCTGCCGCCGCGCACGGTCCTGGAGGTCGTGCTCACCGCGATCCTCCCGATGGACGAGCAGAGCCGGGCGGACTCGCTGGCGTGGACGGCGTACTACGCCGACGGGCTGACCGAGCCGGACCCGGTCAACGGCGTCCAGTACCCGAACGCGCTGGAGAACTGGCTCACCCGGGTGGTCACCGGCGCGCAGGAGGCCGGCGAGGTCGCCGCCGACCGCGATCCGCGCACGGAGGTGGTGGGCCTGCTGGCGATGGCGAACGGGCTCACCTCCAGCGTGCTCGGCACGCAGCGCAGCGCCGCGCAGGCCGCCGCGGTGGTCCGCTACCACCTCGACCGCCTCTTCGCGCCGACGGCGCGCTAGGCTTCGCGGCACAGGAGAACACATCCGACAGGGGAGCGCTCCGGCGCTGAGAGTGCGGTCCGCCGCAGACCCTCGAACCTGATCCGGGTAATGCCGGCGCAGGGAGTCTGGAGGAACCATGGCCGACCAGGCCGTCCGTCCGTCGTCGTCCGACGTCCGCACCACGTCCAAGCGCTGGCGCACCGTCGACATCGTCGTCACCGCCGTCCTCGGCGTCGCCTTCGGCGTCGTCTTCTGGGCCTGGGGCCTGCTGTGGGCGGCCACCGACCCGGTGTTCACCGCGTTCCCGCCGGCGCAGGCGGTGATGTACGGCGTGTGGCTGCTGCCGGCCGTGCTGGCGCCGCTGATCGTGCGCAAACCGGGCGCGGCCCTGTTCGCGGAGCTGATCGCCGCGACGGTCTCGGCGCTGCTGGGCTCCACCTGGGGCACGCTGGTGATCGTGTACGGCCTGCTCCAGGGCCTCGCCGGCGAGGCCGGGTTCGCGGTCTTCGGCTACCGCCGCTTCGGCTGGCCGCAGGCGCTGCTCGCCGGCGCGCTGACCGGCGCCACCGCCGCCGTCCTCGACCTCGTGAACTACTACCCCGACTGGACGGCCGGCTGGAAGACCACCTACGTCCTCCTGGTCGTGGCGAGCACGACGCTCATCGCCGGCGCGGGGGGCAAGGTGCTCGAGCGGGCCCTCGGCACGACCGGCGCCCTGGCGCCGTTCACCGCCGGCCGCACCAGGGTCTGAGACGGTCGGCGACGCCGCCGGGCCGGAGCCGGCCGAGCTCCGGCTGACCGGCTGGGGTTACCGGCACGCCACCCGGCACGCGTGGGCGGTCCGGCACGTCGACCTGCGGGTGGCGGCCGGCGAGCGCGTGCTGCTGACCGGTGCCTCGGGCTCGGGCAAGTCCACGCTGCTGCACGCGCTGGCCGGGCTGACGTCGGCCGACACCGGCGAGCAGGAGGGCGGGCTCACCGTCGACGGCCGACCACCGGCCGACGTCCGGCACCGGACGGCGCTCGTGCTGCAGGACCCCGACGCCCAGCTGGTGATGACCCGCGCCGGCGACGACGTCGCCTTCGGCCTCGAGAACGTCGGGACGCCGCCGGCGCGGATCTGGCCCGCGGTCGACCGGGCGCTGGCCCTCGTCGAGTTCCCCCATGGCCGCGACCGGGCCACGGCCGCGCTCTCCGGCGGGCAGAAGCAGCGGCTGGTGCTGGCCGGTGCCCTCGCCGGCCGGCCCGGCCTGCTGCTGCTCGACGAGCCGACGGCGCAGCTGGACCCCGACGGGGCCGAGGTCGTGCGGGCGGCGGTCGCCGGCGCCGTCGCGGACCGCCGCACCACGCTGGTGGTGATCGACCACGACGCCGAGCGCTGGCTGCCGCTGGTCGACCGCGTGGTGGAGCTGCTGCCCGGCGGCGGCGCCGTCGAGCACGGCGCGGGCTGGCGGCCGGCACCGCTGCGCGTGCCGGCGCGCCGCGCCACCCGCCGGGGCGACGTCCTGCTCACCGCCGAGGCGGCCGGCTACACGCACCGGGGGGCCGCGACGCCGTCGCTGCCGCCCACCGACCTCGCCCTGGCCGCGGGTCGGACCGTCGCCGTCACCGGCCCCAACGGCACCGGCAAGTCCACCCTGGCGCTGCTGCTGGCCGGACTGCGGGCGCCCACGACCGGCCGCGTCGTCGCCGCGCCGTCGCTCACCGCGGGGCTGCGCCGCCCCGACCGGCCACCGGCCCGGTGGCGGGCGGACGAGCTGGTCCGCCGCATCGGCACCGTCTTCCAGCACCCCGAGCACCAGTTCCTCACCTCGCGGGTGCGCGACGAGCTGGCCCTCGGCCCGCTGCGCGCGGGGCACGGCGACGACGCGGCGCACCGGCTGGCCGAGGAGCTGCTGGAACGCCTGGGCCTGGCCGCGCTGGCGGAGGCCAACCCGTTCACGCTGTCCGGCGGCCAGCAGCGGCGGCTCTCGGTGGCGACCGCGCTGGCGACCCGGCCGGCGGTGCTGGTGCTCGACGAACCCACCTTCGGCCAGGACCGGGACACCTGGGCCGAGCTCGCCGCGCTGCTCGCCGAGCAGCAGGACGACGGGCGGGCCCTGCTCGTGGTCAGCCACGACACCGCCCTGGTGTCCGCGCTCGCCGACGAGGTGCTCGACCTGCGGCCGACCGGCGCGGCGGTCCGCCGGTGACCGCCCCGCTGCGGCTGGGACCGGCCCGCGAGGTCCCGCTGTCGTCGATCAACCCGGTGGCCCAGCTGACGGCGATCGCCGTCCTCCTGCCGGTGCTGCTGGTGAGCGGCGACCTGCTCACCCCCCTGGTGGTGCTGGCCGCGGAGGTGGCCCTGCTCCCCGCGGCCGGGCTCACCACCCCGCGGGCCGTGCTGGCCCGCACCTGGCCGCTGCTGCTCGGAGCGGCCGGGGTCTCCTGGGTCAACGTCGTCTTCGGTGACCCCGGCCGGGAGGGCGTCTGGCTCGACGCCGCCGGGCTGGCGGTGCGGGTGCTCGCCCTGGCCCTGCCCGGGGTGCTCCTGGTGTCGGCCACCGACCCGGTGCGGCTCGCCGACGCGCTGACCGTGCACTGGCGGGTGTCGCCGCGGTTCGCCTACGGCTCGGTCGCCGCGCTGCGGCTGGTGCCGCTGCTCATGGCCGAGTGGGAGAGCATCCGGCTGGCGCGGCGGGCGCGCGGGCTGGAGCCCGGCCGCGACCCGGTGGCCTGGCTGCTGCTGATCGGGTCGACGGCGTTCGCCCTGCTGGTGGCCGCGGTGCGCCGGGGCGTGCGGCTGGCCACGGCGATGGACGCCCGCGGCTTCGACTCCGGGGTGCCGCGGAGCAACGCCCGCGGATCGGTCCTCCGGGCCCGCGACGCGGTCTTCGTCGCCGGGGCGGTCGCGGTCGGCGCGGTGGCCGTCGGGGTGAGCCTGGCCGCGGGGAGCTGGGAGCCCGTCTTCTCCTGACCGCGCCGGCGTCCGGGGCACGGCTAGCGTTCCCGGGGTGGCGAGCACCCGGTACGTCGCCCTGCTGCGAGCGGTCAACCTCGGCCGCACCCGGCGGGTGCCCATGCCGCGGCTGCGCGAGCTGCTGGCCGCGCGCGGCCACGGCGACGTCCGCACCCACCTCGCCAGCGGCAACGTCGTCCTCGACAGCCCGCTGGCGGAGGACGAGCTGGCCGCGCAGCTGTCGGCGGCGATCGAGGAGGAGTTCGGCTTCGCGGTGCCGGTCGTCGTCCGCACCGGCGCGGAGCTCGCCGACGTCGTCGCGGCCGACCCGCTGGGCGCGCTGGCCACCGATCCCGCCCGCTACTCGGTGACGTTCTTCCCGACGGAACCGGACCCCGCCCGGGTGGCGGCGGCGCCGCGGGCGGAGGGCGGGGAGCACGTCCTGCGCGGTCGCGAGCTCTACCTGTGGCTGCCCGGGGGCCTGCAGGGCTCCTCGACGGGGAGCCGGAAGTGGGACGAGCTGCTGGGCGTGGCGGGCACGAACCGGAACTGGAACACCGTGACCCGCCTGGCCGATCTCGCCCGCTGAGATCCCGGGCTGCCGGACCGGCCGGTCCGTGGTGGACTCACGCCCAGGCGGACCCGCGCCGGGAGCACGCGGTCACCCGTCCGGGGTGACACGCGTCCCATCACGTTTGGCGGCGCCCCGTGGAGCCCATACGCAGGTGTTCGGTCGCCCACCTCCAGGCGGCCTCGGCGGCAAGGGGACAGCACGTGGCGGGCAGGGCGGGGCCGATCTGGCCGTCGGCGACCCCGCCCTCGGCCTTCGACGGCCTCGTCTGGCAGCTCACCGACGTGGCCGAGCTGCCCCGCGTCCGCCAGGAGCTGCGCCGCCACGCCACGACCACGGCGCTGCGGCACGACGCCCGCAGCGAGGACCTGCGCGACCAGCTCGTGCTGGCCCTCGACGAGATGGCCAGCAACGCGCTGCGGCACGGGGGCGGCCGGCAGGTCTCCGCGGCGGTGCGGCTGACCGAGCACGCCTACCTCGTCGAGGTGACCGACGGGGCGCCCGCCTCGCCGCCGGTGCCCGCGGTCGACCGCGACCCCAGCGAGGGCGGCCTCGGGCTCTACCTGATCGCGGAGCTGGCCACCGCCCACGGCTGGTACGCCGACGGCCCGACCAAGGTCGTCTGGGCGCTGCTCCCCCGCGGCTGACGGCGGCCCCTACTCCGGGGGCACGTCCGGCGGCAGCCGCGTCGGGCCCGCCTCCGGCGGCCGCGGCCGGTCCTGCGGGTGCAGGCGGATCGCCACGAGCGCGACGTCGTCCTGCAGCCCGTCGGGGCGCAGCCGCTCGATGAGCAGGTCGCAGAGCTCGGCCAGCGGCCGGTCGGCGAGCTCGGCCACGGCGTCGCGCAGGCGCTCGATGCCGTCGTCGAGGAGCAGGTCGCGCCCCTCGACCAGGCCGTCGGTGTAGAGCAGGACGGTCGCGCCCCGGCGGAAGGTGACGACGGACTCGGTCCGCCGCGCCGTGTGGTCGACGCCGAGCATCAGCTCCGCCCGCTCGCCGGCGAGCAGGTCGATCCGCCCCTCCGGGTGCAGCAGCAGGGGCGGCGGGTGCCCGGCGTTGGACCAGCGCAGCCGGGTGAGCCCGGCGGCCCTCTCCTCCGGGGTCTGCTCCACGCGGGCGATGGCCGCGGTGGCCAGCGCGTGCATCTCCAGCCCGTGGACGGCGCGGTCGAGCTCGCCGAGCACCTGGGCCGGCGCTATCCCGTCCCGGTAGGCGATCCCGCGCAGCAGGCCGCGCAGCTGGCCCATGACCGCGGCCGCCTCGGTGTCGTGGCCCACCACGTCACCGATGACGACCACCGCCGCGCCGTCGGGCTGCAGGAACGCGTCGTACCAGTCGCCGCCGACCTGCGCGGCCTCCATCGCCGGGTGGTAGCGCACCACGATCTCGGCGTGGTCGGGCTCGGGCGGCGCGGTGAGCATGCTGCGCTGCAGCCCCTCGGCCAGCCGCCGCTGCTGCTCGTAGAGGCGGGCGTTGTCCAGCGCCAGGCCGGCGCGGTCGGCGACCTCGCGGGCGGCCGAGACGTCCTCGCCGTCGGCCGGGGCGCGGTCGGCGCCGCGGTAGATGCTCAGCGCCCCGAGGGTGCGGCCGCGCGCGGTCAGCGGCAGGGCGGTCGCCGTCGCCGGGGCGAGCGCGTCGAACAGCGGCCGCGCCTCCGGCGCGATGCCGGGCAGGATCGCCGCGGGGACGTCGGGCACGGCCACGACCCGCCCCTCCGCCAGGGCGAGGAAGATCGGGGCCTCGGGGTCGACGGCGGCCAGCCGCAGCTCCGCGTAGCGGGCGGTGGTCTCCCGGGCGGCGGGGTCGCGGTGCCAGCTGCCGACGTCGCGCATCCGGCCGTCCTCGTCGAGCAGGCTGACGATCGCCCAGTCACCGAGCACGGGGACCACCGCCTCGGCGAGCTGCTGCAGGGCGGCGCTCTCGTCCTGCCCGTCGCCGATGGCCCGCGAGAGCAGCGCGCTGACCTCGGCCACCAGCGCCAGCCGGTCGGCGCTGCGCTGGGCCCGCTCCTCGGCCGCCCGGCGCTCGGTGATGTCGTGGAAGTACACCGACAGGCCGTCGGGCCCCGGCCAGGCGCGCACCTCGTACCAGGCGTCCAGCGGGGGCGGGTAGTACGCCTCGAACACCCGCTCCTCGCCGGAGCTCATGGCACCGCGGTAGTACGTCTCGAAGTCGCTGCCGACGGCCGCCGGGAACAGCTCCCAGATCGAGCCCCCGATCAGCTCCTCGCGGGACTGCTGGAGGAGCCGCTCGGCCTCGGCGTTGACGTAGGCGAAGCGGAAGTCGCGGTCGAGCGAGAAGAAGGCGGCGGGCATGGTCTCGAGCACGCGCGCCACGCGCGCGTCGGCGTCCCGCTGCTCGGTGGTGTCGTACGCGGCACCGAGCAGGCGGACGGCGACGCCCCGGTCGTCGCCCACGGCCCGGCCGCGGGCGTCGATCCAGCGCACCTCCCCCGACGGCAGCACGACCCGGTACTCCGCCTCGTAGGTGCCGCACGTCTCGATCGCGTGCCGCAGCGCCTCGGACACCCGGGGCAGGTCGTCGGGGTGCAGCCGGGCGTTGAACGCCTCGATGCTCTCGGTGAAGGTGGCCCGGTCGTAGCCGAAGAGCTGCACCAGCCGGTCGTCCCAGATCAGCCGGCCGGTGGTGAGGTCCCAGTCGAAGCTGCCGATCTCGGCGGCGTCGATGGCCAGCTCGAACCGCAGCCGGTGCGCCTCGAACTCGCGGGCGAGCGCCGAGAGCTCGAGCTCGGTGGCGACGGAGTCGGCCATCTGGCCGGCCAGGGCGACGTCGCCGTCGGTCCACCGGCGCGGCCGGCGGTCGGCGATCACGAGCGCGCCCACCGTGTGCCCCTCGAACCCGGCCAGCGGCAGGCCGAGGAAGGCGCCGAGACCGCGCTCGGTCACGGCCGGGAGACCGGCCGTCCGCGGGTCGCGGGCGGCGTCCTCGACCACCAGGGCCTCGCCGGTGGTGGCCACCAGCGCGGCGACCGAGTCGTCGAGGGGTGCCACGCTGCCGACGACGCCCGTGGGCAACCCGGCGCCGCTGACCACGGACTCGGTGTCGCCGAGCAGCGAGATGCGCACCATGGGCGCGCCCAGCAGCCGGACCACCAGTTCCGCGAGGCGCTGCAGCGGGCGCGCTCCGGTGGCGTTCCTCTCCAGGCGGCGCACGGCGGCCAGGCGGCCGTCAGGCGAGCTCACGCCGGTTCCTCCCACCACTGGGTGCGGCCTGCTGTTGGACCGCCGCGGCGAGGCAGGGTCACTCGCCGATCTCCGACGCTCCTTTCTCTCACGGCGGACCGGTCGCGCACAACGTATGTGTCGGAACAGACAGGAGCCGGGCCGGTACTCAGCGTCCCGCCGCGTAACCCTGCATGCCCCGCGGGTTGGCCGCCGCGCGCAGGATCCCGGTCGCGGGGTCGCGGCTCACGGCGGACATGCGCCCCAGCGACCAGGCGTCGGACACCACGACGTCGTGACCGCGGCGACGCAGCTCGGCCACGACGCCGTCGCCGATGCGGGACTCCACGACCACCTCGCCGGGCGAGGTGTCCCGGGGGTAGAACGACGACGGGAAGCTCGTCGTGTGCCAGGCCGGGGCGTCGATGGCCGCCTGCAGGTCGAGGCCGCGCAGCGTGTGGGCCAGCCAGAAGCACAGCTGCCACTGCTCCTGCTGGTCGCCACCGGGCGTGCCGAACGCCAGGGTGGGGACGCCGTCGCGCAGGGCCAGGGACGGCGTCAGCGTGGTGCGCGGGCGCTTGCCCGGGGCGAGGGAGTTGGGCAGCCCCGGCTCGAGCCAGAACATCTGCGCCCGGGTGCCGAGCGCGAAGCCGAGCTCCGGGATCACCGGCGAGCTCTGCAGCCAGCCCCCCGAGGGGGTGGCGGAGACGAGGTTGCCCCAGCGGTCGACGACGTCGACGTGGCAGGTGTCGCCCCGGGTGGTGCCCAGCGGGTCGACGGTCGGTTCGCCGACGCCCGCGCCGTGGACCCGCGGGCTCGTCGGGCCGGCGGTGACGAAGGCCGGCAGCCGTGGCGGGCGCCCACCGGGGGAACCGGGCCGCAGGATGCGGCTCGCCGACTCCCCGATGAGCGCCCGCCTCTCGGCGGTGTAGGCGGGCGACAGGAGCTCGCCCACCGGCACGTCCTCCACGTCCCCGTACCAGGCTTCACGGTCGGCCATCGCCAGCTTCATCGCCTCGACGCTCGCATGCACCACCTCGGCGGTGTCCGCGTCTTCGGAGACGGAGGCGTTGCGTCCCGTGGAGCCCGCCGGCAGGGCCCCGTCCAGCATCGCCAGCGCCTGGAGCAGCGCCGGCCCCTGCGACCACGGCCCGGCCTTCGCGAGCGTCCACCCCCGCCAGTCCAGCGTGACCGGCGGCTCGTACGTCGGCTGCCACGTGGCCAGGTCGTGCGCGGTCAGAAACCCGGGATGGGGACGACCGGAGTCGTCCAGCACCGGGTACCGGCAGAACCTGTCGATCGCCTCGGCGACGAATCCCGTGTACCAGGCGGCCAGTGCCGCATCGATCTGCGCCTCCCGTGTGGGACCGCGCGCTGCGTCGAGCAGCCGGCGGTAGGTCGAGGCGAGGACCGGGTTGCGGAAGAGACTGCCGGCGACGGGAACCGCTCCGTCGGAGGTGAGCCAGGTGGCGGCCGAGGTCGGCCAGGAGGTGCGGAAGTGCTCGGAGACCGAGGCGACGGTCGCGACCACCCGCGGGTGCAGGGGGTGGCCGGTCTCGGCGTACTCGATGGCGTAGCGGAGGACGGCGTCCAGCGGCAGGGTGCCGTGGTCGCGCAGCAGGGTCAGCCAGGCGCCGACGGCGCCCGGGACCGTCGCGGCGAGGAGGCCGGTTCCGGGGACCAGCTCGAGGTCCAGCTCCCGGAAGGCGTCGATCGTCGCGGCGGCGGGGGCGACCCCCTGACCGGACAGGAGCTCGGGCTGCCCCGTATCCCCTCTGGCGAAGAGGACGGGGACCTCGCCCCCGGGCCCGTTGAGGTGGGGCTCCACGACCTGGAGGGCCAGCCCGGTGGCGACGGCCGCGTCGAACGCGTTGCCGCCCTGCTCGAGGGTGGCCATGCCGGCGGCGGTGGCCAGCCAGTGGGTGGAGGCGACCATGCCGAACGTGCCGGCGAGCTCCGGTCGGGTGGTGAACACCCGGCCACAGTAGGTGCGGCGGGGCGGCGCGACGCAGCGGGGGAAGACGCTCCGTGCGCCCCGCCCCACCCGCGGACCGTGGGGGTGCTGGGCAGCTCGCGCAGGACGACGGGGCCGTCCGCGCGCGGGGGCTGCTGGGGGGCGAGCGAGATGACGCGGGCCCGGGTGCCCCAGCTGCGGTAGGCGCCGTCCGGCCCGGCGCCCCACAGGGCGGCGCGGCGCAGCAGGCCGCGCAGGCCGGTGCGCCGGCGCGGCGCGGGCGCCGCCGCGGCGGCCGCGCGGCCGGGGTTCCAGGCGAGGTGCTCGCCGTCGCGGCCGGCGCCCCAGAGCGCGGCGCGGCGGGCCAGCCCGCGCAGCCCGCCGGGAGCCGGGGCGGCCGGGACCGGCGCGGGGGTCGCGGCGGGCCCGGGGCGCGCCGTGGCGGCGGAGGAGGAGCGCAGCGGCGGCACCGGGCGCAGCGCGACCGCGCGGGAGGACCGGTAGGCCGTGGAGCGGCGGGGGCGGTGCGGCGCACGGGGCAGCATCGCGTCGGCGCGGTCGAGCACGTCCAGCAGGCCGGCGAGCGAGGAGTCGGGATCGGGGGAGGACGGCACGGGCGACGTGGCGGCCGGAGAACGCGTCTCGCTGCTCATGCCGTCCTCCCTTCCGATCCGGTGACCGCAGCCGGGGAAGGTGCTGCGGACAGGGAGAAAAGTAGGCGGTGCGGGGCGCCATTTCGGACCATTCCCGACACACCTGGATGGCGCGTGACCGAACCGTTGTCCGGGTGGTCCCCCCAGGCCGGTGACCTGCGCTCACACCCGGTCACTTGTCGACATGGGCTGCATTTCCACGCTCGGGACCGCCATTTCCGGAGCCGGTCACCATTTCCGGCGCCGGACACGCGCGGCGTGTCGGCCGCGCCCGGCCTGGTCCGGCCGGTGGGCGGCAGCCGGACCTCGCCGTACGAGCTCGTCCCGGGCCCGCTCTTCCTGGTGGGGACGTGGGTCCGGGAGCTCGCCGGCCGGTGGACCGGCGCCCCTCCCGCGCTCGGCCCGGCCGCTCCCCTGCAGGACGAGGAGGCACGATGACCCGCCCGGTGACGTACCCGGAGATCAGCCCGGACCTCGCCACCTCGCGCCGGTTCTTCACCGCGGCGTTCGGCTGGGAACCGCAGCCGTTCGCCGCTCCCGACCACCTGGTGGCGCCGGGCGGGGAGCACGGCGGCTCGGTCGTGGTCGAACCCTTCGTGATCGCCGGCGTCGGCCGCGGCTGCTACGTCGTCGACCCCGCCGGCGTGCTTCTCGCCCTGCACGAGTACGACCCGGACGCCCGCTGACGACGGGACGGCGCGTCACCCGGCACCGGTCCTCTGGTGGGATGACCGGGTGCCCACCCCCCTGGTGATCGACACCGACCCCGGCATCGACGACGCCCTGGCGATCCTGCTGGCGCTGGCCAGCCCCGAGGTCGACCTCCGGCTGGTGACCACGGTGCACGGCAACGTGGAGCTGGCGCGGACCACCGAGAACGCCCTGCGGGTGCTGCACCTCGCCGGCCGCAGCGACGTGCCGGTCGCCGCGGGCGCCGCCGCCTCGCTGGTGCACCCGCAGGCGGAGCGGGCCGGGCACGTGCACGGCACCGCCGGGCTGGGCGGGGTGGAGCTGCCGCCGTCCCCGGCCGCCGTCGACCCCCGCCCGGCGGTCGTGGCCCTCGCCGACCTGCTGCTGTCCTCCTCCGAGCCGGTGACGGTGGCCGCCATCGGGCCGCTGACGAACATCGCCCTGCTGCTCGGCGTCTTCCCCGAGGCGGCGCGGCGGATCGGGCGGCTGGTCGTCATGGGCGGGTCGGCGTCGTTCGGCGGCAACGTCACCGCGGCCGCGGAGTTCAACGTGTGGGCCGACCCCGAGGCGGCGCAGGCTGTGTTCGGCGCCGGGCTGCCCACGACGATGGTCGGCCTCGACGTGACCGTCCCCACGGTCCTGACCGAGGAGGGGATCGCCCGCTTCGCCGGCGCCGGTCCGGTGGGCGCGCAGGCCGCGGCGATCCTCCGGCACTACCTCGACCACGCCCGCGGCTCGTACGGCACCAGCGGCGTCGTCGTGCACGACGCGCTGGCGCTCACCGAGGCGATCGTCCCCGGCACGCTGGGCACGGTGCGCCGCTCGGTCGTCGTCGACACCACGCTGGGTGCCGGGCGCGGGCAGACGCTGGTGGACCGGCGCACGGTCTGGGCCGGTGACGGCGCCGTCGCGGTGGCGGAGACGGTCGACAGCCCCGCCGCCGTCCAGTTCCTGGTGGAGCGGCTGGCGGAGCTGGCCCGCTCCCTCTAGCGCTGCTGGGTGGAGGCGACGATGCCGGTGGCGATGTCGCGCAGCTTGCGGTTGTAGCGCTGCGAGGCCTCGCGCAGCACCTCGAAGGCCTGGTCGGCGTCGATGTGCCGCTGCGCCATCAGCACGCCCTTGGCCTGCTCGATCACCGCGCGGGAGTCCATGGCCACCCGCATGTGCCGCGCCTGCTCGCCGAGCTGGGCGTGGGCGTCGGCGTTGACCACGGCGACCGCGATCGCCTCGGCGACGTCGAGACCGGCCTCCAGGGAGTCCGGGGTGGCGAAGGCCGCCGGCTGCGACGAGTAGATGTTCAGGGCGCCGATGCTGCTCCCCTGGTAGGGCAGCGGCACCGACAGCGAGCTGCGCACGCCCACCTCCTGCACGCGGGAGACGTAGTCGGGCCAGCGCGTCTCGGTGCTCACGTCGTCGATGCGCAGGACGACGTTGCCGCGGCCGGCGTCCAGGCACGGGCCGTACCCCTGCGCGTACTGCAGCTCGTCGGCGACCAGCGCCATCTCGCCGGAGTGCGCGGCCGTGAACCCCTTGTCACCGCGGATCAGGGTGATCGACGTCGACTCCGCGCCCGGGATGCTGCGCCGGGCGAGGTCGGTGATCTCGCCCAGGACGTCGTCGAGGCCGCGTCCGGCGAGGACGACCCGGCTGAGCTCCCGCAGCATCTGCTCCACGATGATCAGTTTGCCAACCCGCTCGGGAGATTCCGGGTCCCCTCTGCGCGACGGGACCGTTTCGGCCAGGATGGGGAGCGGCCGGGTCCGCTCCCGGCGCGCCTGCGGAGCCGACGCGAGGGGGAGGGATGGCCCAGGAGCCGAGCCGCGACCCCGGTCCCCCACCGGCCCTCGAGACCTGGCCGTGCGCCCCGGTCCCCTCGGTGCCCGGCGACGTCTGGCACTGGCAGCTGGCGTCGATGCCCCTGGTCTCGCGCGTGCGCGCCGACCTGCGGGCCCGCATCGCCCACCCCTCGGTGAGCTCGCAGTCCACCGACGACGCCCGCGACGGGCTGCTGCTGGTGTTCGAGGAACTGGCCTCCAACGCGCTGCGGCACGGCGGCGGCGACGTGCGGGCGCTGGTGGTGGCCGGGCCCGACGGCTGGCTGCTCGACCTCAGCGACGAGGCGCCGCAGAAGCCGCCCGTCCCGGCGGTGGACCGTGACCCCGCGCTGGGCGGCATGGGGCTGCACCTGGTGGCGCAGCTCTCCGTCGACTTCGGCTGGGAGCAGCGGCCGGGCCGCAAGCACGTGTGGGCGCGGCTGCCCTCGGGGCGCGAGGAGCTGGAGGCCGCGCGGGACCGGCTGCCGGAGCCGCGCTCCCCCGAGTTCCCCTGGGGCGACTGAGCGTCACGCGCCGCGCTTGGCGCGCTCCTCGCGCAGCGCCTGGAACACGCGCCGGCGCACCCGGTCGCCCTCCCGTTCCGGCAGACCCACGAAGCGCAGCGAGAGCAGCCAGCGGGTGCCGCGGGTCTGCAGCCGCACCACCTCGGCCTCGGTGGTCAGGGGGGCGTCCTCGAGCTGGACGAGCAGGTCCACCGTCGCGCCGGTCTCCGGCGGGACGCCGAAGCCCTCGGCGGCCACCCGCAGGCCGGCCTCGCTGAGGTCGACCGACTCGCCCTCCACCTCGACGCTGCCGTAGCCGACCTCCACGGGCAGCGCCAGCCGGGCGCGCACGGCGGTGCGCCGCTGGGTGACCTCGGCGGGTCCGGTGGTCCGCAGCCGCCAGCGCGGCGCGGCGCCGTGCTCGACCGCGACCACCTCGGCCGGCAGCGCACGGGTCTCGTCGCCGCAGATCCAGAAGACCTCGACCGCGTCGCCCTCGGTGACCACGACCTGCTCGACGTACTCGCCGACCGACGGCCGCACCGCCAGCGAACCGGACCCGACCACCTCCACGCGCGTGCTGACCGAGACGCCCCGGCTGCTGAGCGTCACCTCGGCCTCGCTCTGCTCCTCCGGGTGGTCGACGCCGGGCTCGCTGATCATGTGGTCACTCCGATCTGGTTCCGCGGCCTCCGGGCGCCACCCGAGCAGACCGCGCGGTGACGAACCGTAGCCGTCACGCGGATCGTCACGTTCCGCTCCGCACCAGACCCGCCGACAGGGGCGCTCACCCGCAAGGGTGAGCCGCTCACGCAGGGTCAAGGATCGGACGGGTCCGGCCGATGGGAGGGCGTGCTGACCTCCATCCCCCGGCGTCTCGCCGCGCTGCTCCCCGAGGGCCGGCTGCTGCCGGAGGCCGTCTGGCGGCGGCGCCACACCGTCATCGTCCGCATCGCCACGCTGCAGGCCGCCGGCCTCGCCGCCCTGGCGCTGCTGACCGGCTCCTCGGCCCTCTCCGCGCTGACCGGCGCGGTGGCCCTGCTGCTGCCGCTGGCGTTCGCCCTGCCCGCCGAGTTCAGCCGCAAGGTGCGCGCGGCCGCGACGACGCTGAGCCTGCTGGGCGGTTCCATCCTGCTCGTCCACCTCCTGGACGGCGTCACCGAGGCGCACTTCTCCTTCTTCGTCGTCGTCGGCCTGGTGTCGCTGTACCAGGACTGGACGCCGTTCGGCATCGCGCTGCTGCTGACCATCGCCCACCACGGCCTGCTGGGCACCGCCCACCCGCACGACGTGTTCGGCACGGCCCAGGCGCAGGAGCAGCCGTGGATCTGGGCCGGCATCCACGGGGCGTTCGTCCTCGCGGCCAGCCTGGCCAACCTCGCCGCCTGGCGGCTCAACGAGCAGCAGGGCCTGCAGGACCCGCTGACCGGCCTGGCCAACCGCACCTCGCTGGCCGAGGCGGCGGCCCGCCTGCTGGAGCGCTCCCGCGGTCCGGTCAGCGTCGTCCTGCTCGACGTCGACGACTTCAAGGCCGTCAACGACGCGCGCGGGCACACCACCGGCGACCAGCTGCTCACCGCCGTCGCCGCCCGCCTTGCCGGCTGCGTGCGCCCGGAGGACGTGGTGGGCCGGCTCGGCGGTGACGAGTTCGCCGTCGTCGTGGCCGACGGTCCGCGCACCGCCCGCGCCGTCGCCGCGCGGGTCCTGGCCGCGTTCAGCGACCCCGTGACCGTCGCGGGCCGCAGCCACGTCGTGCACGTCAGCATCGGCGTCGCGGACACGACCACCGCCGCCGAGCGCACGGCCGGGACGCTGCTGCGCAACGCCGACCTGGCGATGTACCTGGCCAAGGCGCAGGGCAAGCACCGAGTCGTCGTCTACGCCGATGGCATGGACGAGGCGGCGCGCGGCAAGGTGGAGCTGGTCGAGGGGCTGTCGGTCGCGCTGGACGAGGGGCAGCTGGAGGTGCACTACCAGCCGGTCGTCTCGCTCTCCGGCGGCGAGCCCGTGGGGTACGAGGTCACCGGCTACGAGGCCCTGCTGCGCTGGCACCACCCCGAGCGCGGCATGGTCTCCCCCGCCGAGTTCGTCCCGCTCGCCGAGGACACCGGCCTGATCGTGCCGATCGGGGCATGGGTGCTCGCGGAGGCCGCCCGCCAGGCGGTCGCCTGGTCGCAGGAGGCCGGCCGGCCGATCCGGATGGCGGTGAACCTCTCCCCCCGCCAGCTGGCGGAGGAGGACATCGTCGCCACGGTCGCCGGCGCCCTGGAGGACACCGGCCTGCCCGCCGCGCAGCTGACCCTGGAGGTCACCGAGAGCGTGCTGGTGCAGGACGTCGACCGCGTCGTCGACCGGCTGCTGGCGCTGCGCGCCCTGGGCGTCCGGGTGGCCATCGACGACTTCGGCACCGGCTACTCGAGCCTGTCCTACCTGCGCCGGCTGCCCGCCGACATCATCAAGATCGACCGGAGTTTCGTCACCGACCTCGCCCAGGACGGCGCCTCGCGCACGCTGATCTCCTCGATCATCGAGCTGGCGCGCAGCCTGCGGCTCGACGTGGTCGCCGAGGGCGTCGAGGACGCCGTCCAGCGCAGCGTGCTGCAGTCCCTGCAGTGCTCGCACGCCCAGGGCTACCTGTTCGCGCGGCCGCTCCCGGCCGGGCAGCAGCGGCCCGGCGAGCTGGACGCCGCACCGCTGCCCGCTCCGCGCCGTCCCGTGGAGGCGGCCCTCCCGGCCTGACGTGTCAGCCGGGCCGCGTGCGCGTGCCCGCCGCGCTCCGCGAGGGGCGGCCGGCTAGGCCGAGTCGGCGACCGCGGCGCCCGCGTGCTCGTGCCGGGCGCAGTGCGCGCAGCAGTAGAAGTGCCCGTCCACCACGACGCCGTGGCCGATCACCTTGCAGCCGCAGTGCTCGCACACCGGCGCCATCTTGTGGATCGCGCACTCGAAGCTGTCGAAGGTGTGCCGGGCCCCCGCGGCGATCACCTCGAAGCTCATGTCGTAGTCGTTGCCGCAGACCTCGCAGACCGCCATCGCCCCTCCCCGAGCCGGTGTCGACCGCGCTCCTTCCCCGGACGGCGGCGGCGGACACGCGCCAGGCCGGACGTCGGCCCGACCGCGGGCCGTGACGGGTCAGCCCCCGCGGCGGGCGGTGAAGCTGCTGACGAACTCCCGCAGGCTGCGCGTGGGGCGCAGCCACGCGCCGTCCGGCGGCAGGGCGTCGAGCCGGACCCGGTCCAGCGGCGCGGCGAAGGCACCCGGCACGTCCTCGATGTCGATGAACTCCAGCAGGTCCGAGCTGATCGCGTAGCCGGCCACCTCGCTGAAGGCCACGACGACGACCTGGGTCCCTCGCCGGGCGAGCTCCTCCAGCGGCTCGGCGAAGTTGCGCCCGTCCCCGGAGAACACCACCAACCGACGCAGCCGGTGGCTGTGCGCCCGGACGGAGATGTGGTCGAGCATGTCCTGGTCGATGTCGTCGTCCGGCTGCGTCTTGGGCCGGGCGAACACGGCGAAGCCGAAGCTGCGCAGCGCCTCCACCCACCGCTGCAGGCTGCCGACGACCGGCGGGATGTTGGCGAACACGCACGCCTCGACCTCGGGGGCGTCCGGCGCCGCCGGGTCGCCCGCGCCGTCCACGAACCACGCGGCGATGGCGTCGAACCGCGGCCGGGTCTCCGCCGTCGGCCGGGCCCCGATCACCGTGGACAGGGTCATGTCGATGTTCGGGGCGTCCCAGATGAGCAGGTCGAGCGGCGGTCGCGGCCGGCCGTCGGCCGGTGCGCGTGCCGGGTCGTCGTCCAGGGCCGGGGTCTCGAGCACCTCCGCAGTGTGCCCGCTCGGTGCGGCGACGACGCCGGCGAGGTCGGTGGCCGGCCGGGGCGGCCCGGCGGGAGCGCTGGCCCGGCGCACCCGGCGCCGGGCCGGGCGGTCGGTCAACGCCGCTGACCCTCCACGGCCAGCGCACAGCGGTCGCCCCCGGCCGCCTTCACGGCGCGCACCCACGGCGACACCCGCTCGGCCGGCATCGGCTGCCCCAGCAGCCAGCCCTGCGCGAGGTCGCACCCCGCCTCGCGGACCAGCCGCAGGTGCTCGGGGGTCTCGACCCCCTCGGCGACGGACCGGATGCCCAGGGTGCGCGTCAGCGCGACGATGGCCGCCAGCACGTCACCGCTGCCCGCCGCTGAGGCCTGCTGCGCCGCGCTGAGCAGCGACCGGTCGATCTTCAGCGTGCCGATGGGCAGGGCGAGCAGCTGCGCGAGCGAGGACCAGCCGGTGCCGAAGTCGTCGATGGCCACCCGGACGCCGAAGGAGCGCAGCACCGACAGCTGCTCCTCGGCGCGGGCGGGGTCCTCCGCGAGGCTGGTCTCGGTCAGCTCCAGCGTGAGCTGCTCCGGTGGCAGCCCCGACTCGCGCAGGGCCGCGCGCACGTCGCGCACGAGGGTCTCGGTGGCGAAGTGCCGCGCGCTGATGTTGACCGCGATGCGCAGCGGCAGCCCCTCGGCCGCCCACTGCGCGGCGTTGCGGCTCGTCTCGTGCAGCAGCCAGCGGGTCATGGGGATCAGCTGGCCGGTCTCCTCGGCCACCGACAGGAAGGCGTCCGGCGGCAGCAGGCCCCGCTCCGGGTGCTGCCAGCGCACCAGCGCCTCGACGCCCTCGATCGCGCCGGTGTCGAGCCGCACCACGGGCTGGTAGTGGACGACGAGCTGGTCGAGGGCGCCGTCGCGCAGCCGGCTGGCCACCTCGAGGCGCCAGCGCGCGGCGTCGCGGAGGCCGGCGGAGAAGAGGTGCACCCGATCACGCCCGGACGCCTTGGCCGCGTACATGGCCGAGTCGGCGTCGCTGAGCAGGCCGTGCGCGTCGGTGGTGCCCGGCTCGGCGACCGCCACGCCGATGCTCGCCGACAGCGGCACGGCCAGGCCCTCGGCGGGGAACGGCGCGCTGAACGAGTTCTGCAGCCGGAACGCGAGCGCGGCCGCCTCGTTGCTGTCCACGTCGCGGGCCAGCACGAGGAACTGGTCCCCGGCCAGCCGGCCCACGGCGTCGCCCGGTCGCACCTGCTCGACCAGCCGGTAGGCCACCTGGCGCAGCAGCGCGTCGCCCACCTGGTGGCCCAGCGAGTCGTTGACCGTCTTGAAGCCGTCGAGGTCGAGGTGCAGCAGGGCCGTGGGCCGCCCGCTGGGGTCGTGCAGCGCGTCGGCGACCAGCTCGAGCAGCCGCGACCGGTTGGGCAGCCCGGTCAGCTCGTCGTGCCGGGCCTGCCAGGCCAGCGCCTGCTCCCCCACCACCCGCTCGGTGACGTCGATGTGGCTGATCACCACCTGCCGGGTCCCGGCGACCCGGGAGGCCTGCAGCCGGAACCAGGCGACGCCGGGGCCGAGGCGGGTGGAGTACTCGTGGTCGAAGGGCGGGGCGTCCTCCGGCCCGTCCAGGAGCTGCTCGAGGCCGTTCTCGATCGCGGCGTGGTCGTCGGGATCCAGCCCCTTGGCCATGCACGCCAGGTAGTCGTCGCCCACGGCACCCGGTTCGTGGCCGTTCTGGCGCAGCAGCTCACCGCTGACCGCCCATGCCCGGTTCGCCGTGAGGATGCGGCCGTCCTCCCCGACCAGGACGGTCGCCGCAGGTAGCGCCTCGAGGATCGCCGTCAGCTGGCCGGTCCGGGCCCGGCGGACCAGGTCGGCGCGCCGCCGCTCGTCGATGTCGCGCACGAAGACGGTGACGCCGAAGGAGTCGGGGGTCGCCCGGATCTCGTACCAGCGCTGCGACGGCTCGTGCACGTACTCGAACGCCCGCGGCTGGCCGTCGCTCACGACGGTGACCAGCTGGTCGGCGAGCAGCGTGCCGGCGACCTCGGGGCGGCACTGCTCGAGCGTGTGCCCCAGCAGCTCGTCGGCCGTGACCCGCAGCAGCCGTTCCCCGGCCGGGTTCACGTAGGTGAAGCGCCAGCTGCGGTCGAGCTGGTAGACGGCATCGGAGATGCCCTGCAGCGGGTCGTGACGGACCGGCGTCCGGTCGACGTCGTGAGACTCCACGCTGCCCGCTTCCTGCTCCCCCTGCGGCGCGTCGGACCCGGCCGCGGGGCACCGCGGACCGACCGACCTGGACGACGCCGGCTGCGTCCTCGCCGCCGGCGCTCCCTCCGAGAGTAGCGGGGGACAGCGGTGAGTCACACCGGTGTGACTCGCGCGCGATCGACGATCTTGCGGGTCGCCGTTCCCGCCGGGAGAGTGCCCAGGACCGCGCCCCAGTCGCCGCCGAGACGTGTGGCGCAGAACGCATCGGCGACGGCGGACGGCGCGAACCGCAGGAGCAGCGAGCCCTGGAGGCAGAGGGCCAGCAGGCCGGCCACCCGCCGGGCGCGCAGCGGCAGCTGGTCCGGATCCCCGAGCTCGGTGGCCAGCCGCTTGACGGCGTCGTCGAAACGCGGATCGACGCCGCGGGCGAGCTCGATCTCGGCCGTCACCGCGGCGAGGGAGTCGGAGTGCCGGCTCAGGGCCCGCAGGACGTCGAGGGCGATGACGTTGCCCGAGCCCTCCCAGATGGAGTTCAGCGGGGCCTGGCGGTAGAGGCGGGGCAGCCCGGAGTCCTCGACGTAGCCGTTGCCGCCCAGCACCTCCAGCGCCTCGGCCACCGTGGCCGCCGTCCGCTTGCACACCCAGAACTTGGCGGCGGCGCCGGCCAGGCGGAGGAAGTCTGACTCCCCGGCGTCGAGCGCGGCGGCGAGCCGGATCGCCAGAGCCGTCGCCGCCTCGCTCTCGACGGCGAGGTCGGCCAGCACGTTCTGCATGAGCGGCTGGTCGACCAGCAGGGCGCCGAAGGCCCGGCGGTGGTCGGCGTGGTGGACCGCCTGCGTCAGCGCGGCGCGGACGGTGGCCGCCGAACCGAGCACGCAGTCCAGCCGGGTCACGTTGACCATCTCGATGATCGTCGGGACGCCGCGACCGGGCTCGCCCACCAGCCAGCCCGTCGTCCCGTCGAACTCCACCTCGCTGGAGGCGTTCGACCGGTCGCCGAGCTTGTCCTTGAGGCGTTGCACGTGAAACACGTTGCGGCTGTGGTCGGGGAGGACCCGCGGGACGAGGAAGCAGGAGACCCCCTCGTCGAGCTGGGCGAGGACGAGGAACAGGTCGCTCATCGGCGCGGACGTGAACCACTTGTGCCCGGTGAGGGCGTAGGTGCCGTCGGCCCGGGGGACCGCGCGCGTGCTGTTGGCACGGACGTCGGAGCCGCCCTGCTTCTCGGTCATGCCCATGCCGGCGATCAGGCCCGGCTTGGCCGTGGGCTCGGCGAGGCCGAACTGGTAGGCCCGTGCGGTGAGCCCGGGTTCGTAGCGGGCGGCGAGCTCGGGGTTGCGCCGCAGCGCGGGGACGACGGCGTAGGTCATGGTGACCGGGCAGCCGTGGCCCATCTCGACCTGGGTCCAGCCGAGGTAGCCGGCGGCCCGGCGGACGTGCGGGTGGGGGTCGGCGCTCGCCCACGGGGCGCCGGCCAGGCCGTGCGTGACGGCGGTGCGCATGAGCTCGTGCCACGCGGGGTGGAACTCGACCTCGTCGACCCGGTGGCCGTAGCGGTCGTGGGTGCGCAGCTTCGGCGGGTTCTCGTTGGCCAGCCGCCCCCACTCCTGCGCCTGCTCGCTCCCGGCGAGCCGGCCCAGCTCGGCCAGCGACTCCAGGGCCTCCTCGCCGGCGTGGCGGACGCAGGCCTCGGCGAGCGCGGCATCCCCGGCGATCGGGTCGTGGCCGACCAGCGGCGGGACCTGGTTGGTCACCTCGTGGGTGGTGCTCATGGCGCGACGCTACCGGCCGGTAGGGAACGGGCGACACCATCGGCGCCCTCCGGCATGATCCCCGCGTGCGTGGGCCCCGACTTGCCGGCCAGAGGACGATGGGCGCCGTTGCCCGACGGCTGCGCGAGGGTGCCGCCGAGGAGTGGTTCGTGGCGCTCGGCACCTCGATGCGGCCGGCGATCGCGACCGTGCAGCGCGTACGGCTCCGCCGTCCGGCACCGGGCCAGAGCGTGCAGGGCCGCATCGCCCTGGTGCGGGTCGGCGGCCGCTGGTGGCTGCACCGGGTCGTCGACGAGCGAGGCGACCGGGTGCTGGTCGCCGGCGACAACGGTCGGGTCAACGGGTGGACGCCGCGGTCGGAGATCGCCGGTGTGGTCGTGGACGACGCCGCCCGTGCCCGCCCGGCCCCGTGAATCCCGGGCGGACACGATGCGGCCTGCGTCCTGCTCTGGTGCGCCGCCCGTGGCCGTCCGGCCCCGTGAATCCCGGGCGGACACGGCGCGGCCTGCGTCCTGCTCTGGTGCGCCGCCCGTGGCCGTCCGGCCCCGTGAATCCCGGGCGGACACGGCGCGGCCTGCGTCCTGCTCTGGCGCGCCGCCCGTGCCCGCCCGGCCCCGTGAAACCCGGGCGGACACGAAGCGGCCGCCCCGGCGGAGGACCACCCGACCCGCCCCGTGACGGGTCGGGCAGCACCGCCGGTCCCGGTCGGAGGGGCCGCGCCGGACCCGGCGGAGCCTGGGCACGACGACGGGTCCCTCCTCCCGGACCGCCCGGACGCAGCGGCGTCCGGACGGCGGATCGGGAAAGGCCGGCCCGCCCGGCGTCACGCGGACGCGCGGGGGGACCGGCCCGGAGGGACCTCAGTCGGGCGAGGTGGACGGCTCGGGATCCGAGCCGTTGCGGAGGGCGTCGGCCGGGTCAGCGCAGACCGTGCCGACGAGCTCCGGGTGCCGCGCCCCGGCGGGGAACACGGCGAAGAAGGCGGGCGCGGCCGAGCCGCCACCCGCAGAGGACGACGGCGGCGCCGAGGTCGGGACCTCGGCCGGCCCGCCGGAGCGGGGAGCAGGAGCGGTCCGGTTGTCCTCGACCGGAACCTGCTGTGCGGACGTCCGGACCGTGGTGGAGGCGGTGTCGGACGGAAGCGTCGAGAGGGCGAGGGCCGGCCCGACGACGGCGGCCGGGATCGCCTCGGCGGCCCCGGCGACCTGAGGCACCGCGGTGTCGAGCGGCGTCGCCACGGGCTCGGCGCCGGCGACGCGGAACTCCGCACCCTCGACGGCAGGGGCCACGTCACCGCCAACCGGAGCGACGACGGGGGCGACGACGTCCTGCACGACGGGGGCGACGACGCCGTCGAGCACCGGCGCGACGACCGGGGTCACCGCTCCGCCCACGACCGGGGTCAGCACCTGGTCCACGACCGGCGCCGCAACTCCGACGACGGGGACCACGACACCGTCCAGGACCGGCGCCATGACCGGGGCGAGGACCTCGACCACGGGGACCACGACGCTGTCCACGACCGGCGCCAGCACGTCCTCGATGACCGGAGTGAGCACGTGGTCGACCACCGGGGTCACGACGTCGGTCACCGGCACCACGACCGGCACGAGGACGTCGGTGATCGGGGTGAGGACCTCGACCACCGGGGGGACGACCTCGACCGCCGGGACGACCACGTCATCCACGACCGGGATCACGACCTCGACCACCGGCGCGAGCACCTCGCCGACCACCGGCGGCAGCACCTCCACCACCGGCACGACGACATCGACCACCGGGGGCACGACCTGGTCGACCACGGGCGCCACGACATCCTCGACCACCGGGGTGACGACCACATCCACGACCGGGCTGACGACCTCGACGACCGGAGTCACCACGGGCGCCACGACGTCCTCGACCACCGGCACGACTACCCCATCGACCACAGGCGCGATGACGTCGACCACCGGGAGGACGACCTCGGTCACCGGGGCGACCACGTCATCGACCACCGGCACCACGTCATCGACCACAGGCACCACGACGTCGGTCACCGGAGTGACGACGTCCACGACCGGCGCGACGGCTTCCACGACAGGAGTCACCACGGGCGCCACGACGTCCTCGACCACCGGCACGACGACCCCATCGACCACAGGCGCGATGACGTCGACCACCGGGGGGACGACCTCGGTCACCGGGACGACCACGTCATCGACCACCGGCACCACGACGTCGGTCACCGGGGGCACGACCACATCCACGACCGGGCTGACGACGTCGGTCACCGGCGTGGGAACCGCGTCGATCGCCGGTGTCGCAACCCCGTCGACGGGCGTGATCACGTCGTCGACGACCGGAGCCACGACCTCGTCGACCAGCGAGGAACCGGTCTGCTCGAGCGTCGGCGTCAGGGCCTCGTCCACCACCGGGACGCCGACCTCCGTCACCGGCAGCGTCGGCGTCGCCACGTCCTGCAGCACCGGGCCGAGGACGTCGACGACCGGAGGGGTTGCCACGTCCTCCGCGACAGCGGGCGCGGGAGCGGACATCTCGTCAGCAGGCCCCGACACCGCCTCCGCCACGGGTGCGTCGGCCGCGTCCTCGTCGACTGCGGGGGGTGCCGCCTGGGGCGCGGGCTCCGACACCGGGTCGACGACGGGCGCGGCCACGTCCTCCACCACCGGGAGGACGACGTCGGTCACCGGTGCCGGCAGCGGGGCAGTCGGCACCGGAGCCGGCGAGGGAGCCGCGTCCTGCGGCGCCGGCTCAGCGGTCGGCGTCTCGGCCGTCGGCGTCCCGGCGGTCGGCGTCTCGGCCGTCGGCGTCTCGGCCGTCGGCGTCCCGGCGGTCGGCGCCGTGGCCGTCGGCGTCCCGGCGGTCGGCGCCGTGGCCTCGGCGACCGGGGCGGCGACGTCCTCGACCACCGGCGCAGCGGGGACGACGGGAGCGGCGACGTCGGCCACCGCCTCCACCACGGGAGCGGGAGCGACCGACGGCTCCGGGGCAGGCGCCGGCTGGTCAGCCGACTCCGTCGGTGGTTCGAGCAGTCCGAGCCCGGTGGAGAGCGGTCCCGGCGCCGGCTCCTCGGCGCGGGCGGGCCCGCTCACGAGGAGGAGGGCGAGCAGCCCTCCGGCCGTGAAGAGCAGGAAGATCAGCGCACGCCGGGCCCACGAGTGGGGGAGCGGCTCCTGCTGGGCCGCTGCACCCGTGGGCTCGGGCATGCCTCCTTCGGTAGGCAGGAGCGCGGCACGGGAAACGCGACCTGCCGCAATTCCCCGCTCCAGCCGGCTGCGGGGTCGTCCGTCAGGCCGGCGGGCCGCCGAGCAGCAGGACGCGCAGGAGGTGCATCGCCACGACCACCGACCGAGCCCGCACCGCCGACCGCGAGCCGGGCACGCGCAGCGACCGGACCTCGCGCCCGTCCGGTCCGACCGCGCACAGGTGCACGGTGCCGACCGGCTTGTCCGGCGTCCCGCCGCCGGGCCCGGCGATCCCGGTGATGCCGACGCCGATGTCGGCGCCGAAGCGGTGGCGCGCGCCCTCCGCCAGCGCGGCGGCGACCTCGGGGCTCACCGCGCCGTGCTCCGCGAGGACGTCGGCCGGGACGGCCAGCAACTGCTCCTTGGCCCGGTTCGCGTAGGCGGTCACGCCACCGAGCACCCACGCCGACGAGCCGGGCCGCTCGGTCAGCCGGGCCGCCAGCAGCCCCCCGGTGCACGACTCCGCCGTGGCCACGGTGAGCCCGCGGTCGGCGAACGCCTGCGCGACGAGCTCGTCGAGGGTCGGTCCGCGGGAGTAGAGGGTGCCGCCGAAGTCGGTCTCCACGGCCGCGACGAGCCGGCCGTAGGCCTCCTGCGCCTCCGGCCGGTAGCGGGTGACGATCTCCAGCTCGCCCTCGCGCAGGCAGGTGGTGATCTCCAACCCGCCCAGCTCGGCGTCGTGGTCCCGCAGCGTGGCCGCCAGCTGCGACTCCAGCGTCCCCCACAGCCGCAGCGTCTCCTGCCGGAGCTCGGTGCGGTCGGCGAGCGCCCGCCGGACCGGCTCGGCGGCCAGCGCCGCCGGCCACATCCCCTGCAGCTCCGCCGGCGGGCCGGGCAGCACCAGCACCGGCGGCCCGCTGCGGCCCCCGGCGGGGGGCACGACCAGCCCGGGCGCCGTCCCCACCGGCTCGAGCACGGTGGCCCCCTCCGGCACCAACGCCTGCTTGCGCACCCCCGCCGCGGTCGCCTCGGGGTCGGCCCGCCACCCCCGGCGGGCCATCAGCCGCTCGACGATGCCGCCGATCCGCTGCTCCAGCGCGGGGTCGACGGCCGACGGCCGGCCCTGGAAGTCGCCGACGATCTGCGCGGTGAGGTCGTCCGCGGTCGGCCCGAGGCCGCCGGAGGTGACGACCAGCCCGACGCCGGAGCCGACGAGGAACTCCAGAGCGGAGCGGACGTCGTCCGGCCGGTCCCCCACGACCACGACGTGCCCGACGTCGACCCCCAGCGCGCGCAGCTGCTCTGCCAGCCACGGACCGTTGCGGTCGGCGACCCGGCCGGTCAGGACCTCGGTACCGGTGACAACGATGCCGGCGCGCATGCCCACCCGGCGACCCTAACCGGGATGCACCCGTCCGGCTGCGGACAGCAGCGACGCTCCCGACCCGCGGTCGCGGTTGCCGGGGACGACGGGCGCGCCGTGGCTAGCGTCCCGAGCGCAGCGGATCCGGCGCACGGGTCCGTCCCGGCAGCCAGGAGGAGCGGCGTGTCCCTTTCCCCACCTCCCCCGCGCACGAGCGCGCAGCGCACGGTGCGGCTGACCCGCAACCGGGTCCGGGACGACGGCCCCGCCGTCCCCCCGCCGGCGCCGGTGCAGCCGACCGGTCCGGTCGACGGCCTGCCGCGCCCGCCGGCCCCCGCGGTGCCGCGGGTGCGCGCGAGGCGGGGCACCGCCGCCGTCCGCCTGCTGGTGCTCGCGTCCGCCGTGCTGCTGGAGACTGGGCTGCTGCTGGGCCTCGGGGGCGAGGAACGGCTGTGGACGGCTGCCCCGCTCTGGGCCGGCTTCGCCACCGCCGCCGTCCTGCTGTGCGTGCTCGCCTCGGTGCGCTCCCGGCAGCTGCGCAACGACCGCGCCTGGAAGACCTCCGCCGCGGGGCTGACCGGGCTGGCGGTCTTCTGGGTGCTGGTGGTGCTGCCGGAGGCGACGACGAACCGCGGCTTCGTGCTCACCGCCGCGCTCGGCTGCCTCGGCGTGGCCCTCTGGATCGCCCCGGCCCGCCGGCCCTGAGCGGTCACCCGCCCCGGCCGTTGCCGTTCCCGCCGCCCCCGCCGTTACCGTTCCCGTTGCCGTTGCCGTTGCCCTGACCCCGGCCGTTCCCGTTGCCCTGGCCGCGGCCGTTGCCGGTGTCCGCGGTCCCGGCCGCCTCGGTGCCCCCGCTGACGGCCTCCACCGGGGCGGGGGCCGGGGCAGGCGCCGGAGCCGGGGCCTCGGCGGTCGCCCCGACCCGCACCGCCGCGCTCGGGGAGGTCGCCACCGGCGACGCTGACGGGGACGGGGACGGCGGGGCCACCGCGTGGGTCACGGTGACCAGGTCGCCGGGGGCGAGCGTGCCCACCGGGCCGACCGCCAGCACGGTGCCGGGCGCCACCTCGCCGGTCGGGGTGGGCACGCGGGTCACCCGCAGGCCGGCGGCGACCAGGGCGCCCTCCACCTCGTCCACCGGCCGGCCCACGTGGTCACCGGAGCGCAGCACGACACCGTCGGCCGTCGGGGTGCCGGCGGCGGCCGGGGGCACCGCCGGCGGCTCGCCCAGCAGCTGCAGCGTCCCCACGCCGATCACCGCCCCCACCACCAGCGCGGCCGCGGGGGCCAGCACGCGCAGCGCGCTCCGCCGCGACGACGGCGCCGCGGGGAGCCGCCGGGTCGGCGGCCCCGCCGGCAGCGGGCGACCGGCCAGCACGTCGTCCACGGCGGCACGGAAGGCCGCCCCGTCGGGGAACCGCTCGGCGGGGTCCTTGCGCAGCGCCCGCGCGATCAGCTCGCGCACCGGGCCCGGCACGTCGTCGGGCAGCGGCGCCGGCTCCTCCCGGATCTGCCGCAGCGCGATCTGCACCGGCGTGCCGCCGTCGAACGCGCGGCGGCCGGCGAGGCACTCGTACCCGACCATGCCGAGGGCGTAGACGTCGGCCGCCGGGCCGCCCCGGCCGCCCTCGGCCTGCTCGGGGGAGAGGTACTGGGCGGTGCCCACCACCTGCCCGGTCTGCGTCAGCGGCACGTCGGAGGCCGACCAGGCCACGCCGAAGTCGGTGACGCGGACGACGCCGTCGTCGCCGAGGAGCAGGTTGCCCGGCTTGACGTCGCGGTGCACCACCCCGGCGGCGTGCGCGACCGCCAGCCCGGCCGCCGCCTGCCGCAGCAGGTCCAGCGCCCGGCCCACGGGCAGGCGCCCCTCGCGGGCGAGCACGGCCGAGAGGGCCTCGCCGTCGACGAGCTCCATCACCAGGTAGGCCAGGTGCTCCCCCGCGCCGTCCCGGGCCGGCACCTCGCCGTAGTCGAAGACGGCCGCGACGTTCCGGTGCACGAGCCGGGCGGCGTGGTGGGCCTCGGCCCGGAACCGGGCCAGGAAGGTGGGGTCGCCGGTGTACTCGCTGCGCAGCACCTTGACCGCCACCGGCCGGCCCAGCAGCAGGTCACGGCCGCGCCAGACCTGCCCCATGCCGCCGGTGGCCAGCAACGACCCGAGCTCGTACCGACCGCCCAGCGGCGGCCCGCCCGGTGCGACCACCGACGTCTCCCCTCCCGCGACCAGGCCCTCCCCTGCCCCGGGGGAGGTCTGCGCACACCTGGGTGCACGGACGGGTGACGCTCGGCGGATCAGTCCTCGCCGTCGTCCCAGTCGTCCCGGTCGCCGGTGACGGGCGACTGCTGCGTGGTGGACGTCGGGGTGCCCGGGTCGGCGCTCGTGCTCGTCGGCGCCGAGGTCGAGGTCGGCGGGCTGCTCGGCATCGTCGTCTCCGGCGCCGTCGTCCCGTCCGCGCTCGTCGTCGGCGCCGCCGCCTCGGTCGTCCCGGTCGGCTCGGCGGCCTCGGTGAGCGGCTCCTCGGTGGTGGTCTCCTCGGCCGGCGCCTGCTCGCCCCGGGCGGCCGAGCCGACCGACCCGGTCGAGGGCGGCGGCGCGCCGGGGTCGCGGGCGTAGGTGACGACGACGACGTCGCCGGCCCGCAGCTGCGTGCCCGCCGGGCCGACGTCGGTGACCTGCCCCGGCTGGGCGGCGGGGTCGACCACCGGCTTGAGCTGGACCTCCAGGCCGAGCTCGCTGAGCTCCCCGACCACCTCGTCCACCGGCCGGCCGACGAAGTCGGCCGCGCTGAGCACGATGTCCTCGCTGTCGAGCTTCTGGGTGGCGGCCGCGGGCGAGGAGCGGCCGTCGTCGGCGGCGCGCTGCAGGTACAGGAACCCGACGCCGGCGCCGGCCGCCAGCAGCAGCAGCGAGAGCAGCACGATCGCCATCGACCGCCGCCGGCGCGCCGGCGGGCGGGCCTGCGAGCCCGTCCGCGGGCCGCCGCCGGCCGCGTGCACCTGGGTCGGCGGGTCGGCCGGGTGCCGGCGGGGCGGCGGGGGCACCGCGGCGGCGGGCCGCTCGACGGCCACCGTCTCGGGCTCGCGGCCGGCGAGGACGCTCTCGATCGCGCCGACGAAGGCGGCGCCGTCGGGGAAGCGGGCGGCCGGGTCCTTGTCGAGGGCCCGTGTGACGAGGCTTCGGATGCCCCGGGGCAGGTCATCCGGCAGCGGCTCCGGCGCCTGGCGCACCTGCTTGAGCGCGATGGTGACCGGGTTGTCGCCCTCGAACGCGGGGCGACCGGTCAGGCACTCGTAGCCGACCAGGCCCAGCGCGTAGACGTCGCTGGCCGGGGTGGCGTGCTTGCCCTCGGCCTGCTCCGGCGACAGGTACTGCGCCGTGCCGATGACCTGGCCGGTGCGGGTCAGCGGCACGCTGCCGGCCGACCAGGCGATGCCGAAGTCGGTGATCTTCACGCTGCCGTCGTCGCGGACCAGGATGTTGCCCGGCTTGACGTCGCGGTGGACCATCCCCACCCGGTGCGCGTCGGCCAGGGCGAAGGCCGTCTGCCGCAGCACCGACAGCGTGGCGGCGACGTCCAGCGGGGCCTCGCGGCGCAGCACCGCCGAGAGCGGCTCGCCCTCGACCAGCTCCATCACCAGGTAGGCCAGGGTCTCGCCGCTGCCGTCCTCGGCCACGACCTCGCCGTAGTCGAAGACGGCGGCGATGTTGGGGTGCGACAGCGACGCGGCGTGCTGGGCCTCGGCGCGGAAGCGGGCGAGGAAGGTCGGGTCGCCGGTGTACTCGCTGCGCAGCACCTTCACCGCGACCGGGCGGCCGAGCAGGATGTCGCAACCGCGCCAGACCTGGCCCATGCCGCCGGCGGCGATGAGCTCCTCCAGCTCGTAGCGGTCACCCAGGCACCGTCGACCTGGTTCGACCACCGTGGGTCACTCCTCGCGCTCCGGCCCGACGTTCTGCGGGCCGCCACACTGCCGCCCCGTGGCACGCGCAGCGGGCGCCACCCGGGTCACAGGATTCCCGGAAGGCACACGCCTCACACATGCCCCACCGACGATAAGGCACGGTCGGCCGTGACGGACCGATCCGCGCGGTGACCACCTGGGCTTTCGCCCGGATCAACCGTCGAAGAGTGTCCGACCCCACCAGTCGGCGTCGTCCCGGACCCCCGGCGGGCAGGCGAAGACCGCCGAGGACGTGTGCCGGGTGAACGCGTTCATGGCGTCGCCCGCCAGGTTCCGCTGCACCTGGACGAACCCGGTCGCGGGATCGCGCTGGTAGGCGATGAAGAACAGCCCGGCGTCGAGCCGGCCGTCCGGGTCCGAGCCGTCGACGAAGCTGTAGCCGCGGCGCAGGATCGCCGTCCCGGCCTGGGCCGGGTGGGAGAGGAACACGTGCGAGGTCTCCGGGATCGCCGGCCGCCCCTCCACCCGCGCGGCGAAGTCGACGGGGTCGAACTCCTGCCGCTGCCCGAGCGGGGCCCCGGTGCCCTTCGTGCGGCCGATGACCTGCTCCTGCTCCTGCGCCGTCGTGCCGTCCCAGGTCTCGAGCAGCATCCGGATCCGGCGGGTGACCAGGTAGGAGCCGCCGGCCAGCCAGCCGGCGCCGTCGTCGCCGCCGACCCAGACGAACCGGTCCAGCGCCAACCCGTTCTCGGCCTTGAGGTTGGCGGTGCCGTCCTTGAAGCCGAACAGGTTGCGGGGGGTGGCCTGCCCGGTCGACGTCGACGAGGTGCGGCCGAACCCGAGCTGGGACCAGCGGACACGCACCACGCCCGCGCCCAGCCGCACGAGGGTGCGGACGGCGTGCACCGCCACCTGCGGATCGTTGGCGCACGCCTGGACGCACAGGTCGCCGCCGCTGATCGCGGGGTCGATCGCGTCACCGGGGAACTCCGGCAACGCCGCCAGGGGCGCCGGCCGGCGGGCGGCCAGGCCGAACCGGTCGACGCCGTCCTCGGTGACGAACAGGGTCGGGCCGAAGCCGACGGTGAGCGTCAGCCCCGAGGGCGGCAGCCCCTGCGCCTCGCCGCTGTCGCCGTCCCCGACGTCCTCCCCCGCGGCCAGCCGGCGGGCGGCGACGGTCCAGCCCTCCAGCATCGCGACGAGCTCGTCGCGGCTGTCGGTGACGACGTCGAACGCGACGAAGTGCAGCCGGTCCTGGGCGGGGGTGACGATGCCGGCCTGGTGCGCCCCGTGGAACGGGACGGCGTCGCTCGCGGTCGCGACCGGGGCGGGGGGCGCGGCCGGCTCGTCCTCGGCGGTGGCCCGCCCGATGGCGCCGCCGGCGGCGCCGGCCACCAGCGCCCCCGCGGTGCCGGCACCGAACCAGCCGAGCAGCCGTCGGCGCGACACCCCCGCCGGCTCTGCGTCCATCCCCGCCATCCCCTCCAGGGTCGGTGATGCGCGGCTTGACGTGCCCGCGAGGGTGCTGTGACGGTGAGCACACCGGCCGCGGGTGCGGCCCCGGCCGGGTCCTCGATGCCGCGACGACGGGAGATCCCCCATGGCCAGCCCGCAGCCCACCGCCCCCGACATGACGGAGGTGCTGGCCGATGCACCCACCAACTGGGGCAAGTGGGGCGACGACGACGAGGTGGGCTGCCTCAACTACCTCACCGCCGACGAGGTCCTCCGCGGGGTCCGGCACGTCAAGAAGGGCGAGGTGCACACCCTCCAGCGGCTGATCGGCGACCCCAAGGGGGACCCGGTGTGGCCCGGCCGCACGCCCGCCACGCGGACCCAGATCCTCGACGAGTCGAGCTGGGACGGCGAGGGGGCGCCGCAGTTCCCGGGCGGCCTGCACTACGCCGACGACAAGATCGACGCCTTCCTGCAGGGGTCCACCCAGTACGACGCGCTGGGGCACGTCTGGTACGGCGGGAAGATCTGGAACGGCTACGACGCGCGCACCACGGTCGGCGGGATGGACCGAGCCAGCGTCCTGCCCATCGCCGAACGCGGCGTCGTCGGCCGGGGCATCCTGCTCGACATGGCCCGCTTCCGCGGGAAGGACAGCCTCGACAAGGGCGAGACGTTCACCCACGAGGACCTCGTGGCCTGCGCCGAGGCGCAGGGGACCCCGATCGAGAAGCGCGACGTCCTGCTGGTCCGGACGAACTTCCTGCAGCTGTTCCACGACCTGGGGGATGCGTTCTACGAGGGCTTCAACGAGCCCGGGCTGGTCTACAGCCCCGAGCTGGTGCGGTGGTTCCAGGACATGGAGATCCCCAACCTGGTGACCGACACGATCGCCAACGAGGTCACCTTCGACCCGAACAACGGCACCGCGCTGCCGCTGCACTGCGCCCTCATGCGCAACCTCGGCGTGGCCTTCAGCGAGATCGCCGACCTCGAGGGGCTCGCCGCCAGCTGCGCCGAGGACGGCCAGTACACGTTCCTCTACGCCGCCGCCCCGCTGAAGATCCGCCTGGCCGCCGGCTCCCCCTGCAACCCGCTCGCGATCAAGTGAGCTGACCCGCCCGCGGCGACGTGGGCACAGGAGGCTATGCATGCGGATCAGCACCCGGAACCGTGTGCACGGCCTCCTGTGCCTGGCCCACGGACGGCGACGAGGAAGGCGGGACGACGACGATGTCCGACACCGTGACCCGGGAGGACGACGCCGGCGTCGCCACCCTGATACTGCAGCGGCCGGGCCTGTCCCACGCCCTGCGCACCGACCTGCTGGCGGCGGTGCGGGAGGTCGCCGCCGACGACGGCGTCCGCGCGGTGCTGCTCACCGGCACCGGGCGGGCGTTCTGCGTGGGCCAGGACCTGGCCGAGCACGTCGAGTCGCTGCGCGGGAACGCGGCGACCTCGCTGGGCGTCGTCGAGCAGGAGTACAACCCGCTGGTCCTGGCGCTGGCCGCGCTGCGGGTGCCGGTCGTGGTCGGCATCAACGGCGCGTGCGCCGGCGCCGGGCTGGGCCTGGCGCTCGCCGGCGACCTGCGGGTGGCCGCCCGGGGGGCGAAGTTCACCACCGCCTTCACCGGCATCGGCCTGTCCAGCGACTCGGCGCTGGCCGCCCGGCTGGTGCACTGCGTCGGCGTCTCGCGGGCCACCGAGCTGCTGCTGCTGCCCGAGCCCTTCCCCGCCGAGACCGCGGCCGAGTGGGGCCTGGTGCACCGCGTGGTCGGGCCGGAGCAGGTGCTGGAGGAGTCGCTGGCCCTGGCCGCGCGCCTCGCCGCCGGGCCGACCGCCGCCTACCGCGCGGTGAAGACCGTGCTGGCCACGGCCGCGACCGCACCTCTCGAGGAGACCCTCGCGCTGGAGGCGCGGCTGCAGACCGAACTCGGGCAGACCGACGACCACCGCGAGGCCGTGGAGGCCTTCCTGGAGAAGCGCCCGGCCCGCTTCGTCGGGCACTGAACGCACCGGGAGCCGGCGGCCGGCGAGGCAGGAGGCCCGCCCAGCGCCTCACCCCTCGGCGGGCGAGGGGTGAGCGAGGACGGGTCCTGGGAGTGCGCCTGCCGCCGGGGCTCCCCACCCCACCCGGCGACAGGGCGTCCGAGGGCCCGCGCTAGCGGGTCAGGGCGACGCAGGACGGGCAGACGTCGCGGGCGGCGGGGGGCCAGGCGGTCTCGGTCATGATCCGCGCGAGGGCGCCGCACAGGGTGAGCTCGCAGGCGCCGTCGAGGTCGACGGTCGGCCGGTGCACCTCGACGGCGTGCCAGAGGGCCGCGGTGGGGCCGTGCGCGCGGCTGCGGGCGGCGGCGTGGAGGGTGGTCGGCGCGACGGTCGGGGTCGTCATGCCCGAAGGGTCGGCAGCGCCGGGCCGGGCGGTTACGGCCGCCCGCGGGCGCCTCCCCCGCAGGGGTGAGCCGGCCAGCGTGCGCGCGATGCCGGGTGCCGGGGCAGGATGCGCTCATGGAGCTCACCAAGCACGGTCACGCCTGCGTCCTGCTCAGCGACGGAGACCGCCGGCTGGTCATCGACCCGGGCGCCTTCACCGACCCGTCGGTGCTCGACGGCGCCGGCGGCGTCCTGGTGACCCACGAGCACGCCGACCACTTCGTGCCCGACGTGCTGCGCCGCGCGATGGACGCCGACCCGGGCCTGGAGGTCTGGACCAACGGCTCGGTGGCCGGTCAGCTGGAGGGCCTGGGGACCCGGGTGCACGTGGTGGGCCAGGGCGACGCGGTGACGGTCGCCGGCTTCGAGGTGACCGTGCACGGCGAGCTGCACGCGCAGATCCACCCCGACATCCCCCGGATCCCGAACATCGGGTTCCTAGTCGAAGGCCAGGTCTTCCACCCGGGTGACGCCTTCACCGTGCCCGACGAGCCGGTGGCGACGCTGCTGCTGCCCCTGCAGGCGCCGTGGTCGAAGATCGCGGACGTCATCGACTACGTGCGCGCCGTCCACGCCGACCAGGCGTTCGCCGTGCACGACGGCCTGCTGAACGAAACGGGTCTGGGTGTGCTGGGCGGCCTGCTGGGCGAGCGGGGCCCGGGCACCCCGACGCCCTTCAGCCGGCTCGCCCCCGGGGACTCCGTCGAGCTGTAGGAGTCCGCGGGGGCGAGCCGGCCGAGCGGGTCGGGCGGCGGTTACCGGACGGCGCGGTTGCGGCCCCCCGAGACGCCCTCGGCGACGCCCACCAGCAGGACGGCGGCGACCACGGCGATGATGAAGCCGATGATGTTCAGCTCGAAGACGTCGCCGGTGCCGATGAGGCTGGCGATCAGGCCGCCGATGACGGCGCCCGCGATGCCGAGCAGGATCGTCGCCAGCATGCTCAGCCGCTGCTTGCCGGGCTTGATCAGTCGGGCGAGGACGCCGATGACGGCGCCGATGACGATGAGGCCGAGAATCTGCCAGATCACGGTGTCTCCTCTGGGTGAAGGACCGGTGCGCGCCCCGTCCCCGGCAGGCTGCCGGGTGCACGCGCCGGTGCTCTGACCCCCGTGTACCCCCTACGAACAGCGAGGATGCACCGTTCCCCCGATCAGGGCCAGGCAGATGTCGACCAAACCGCCGGGTCGATCTCGTCGATGACCGACGGTTAGCCCCCGGTCACCTGGGCGACGTGCGCGGGCAGCTTGTCCAGCTCGCCCTCCACGGTGGAGCGCACCATGCGCTGCAGCGCCCGCCGCTGGATGCCCTGGACCAGCCGGCTGCCGCCCTTGGCCTCGTGGGCGAGCGTGATGGTCACCCGGGTGCCGCCGGCGTCGGCGTCGGCCAGCTCGATCCGGGTCGTCCACGTCTCCGGCGTCAGGTCCAGGCGGGTGGCGACCACCTCCCGCGGCACCCACTCCACGATCTCGCCGCGGGGAGCCCCCTCGGCGGGCGGGCGGTCGTCGAGGCGGCCGGGCACGCAGACGAACGTCGTCCCGGTGCCGCCGGTGGGCGGGCCGGTGACGACGTAGGAGACGTCGCACACCGCGCAGTAGGGCTGGAGGACGGCGAGGGCCTGCCAGACCGTCGCGCGGGGGAAGGGCACCTCGCGGCTGGCGCTGGCCGTCGTCATCGCGCCCATCGTACGGACGGCGCGGTCAGCGCCCGCCGACGGAGACCTCGAACTCGACCTGGCTGACGTCGGGTCGCAGGCGGGAGAAGCTGTGCACCAGCGGGTGCCCCCCGCTGTCGTGCACGGTCGTGCGCACCACCAGCAGCGGCGAGCCGGCGACGACGTCGAGCAGCTCGGCCTCGTCCGGGGCGGCCATGCCGACGTCGACCACGATCCGGGCGTGCGCGAGGTCGGCGCCGTACTCGGTGCGCAGGTACTCGTACAGGGAGCCCTCGCTGAAGTCCTGCTCGGCCACCGCCGGGTAGGCCGCGGCGGGCAGGAAGCTGTGCGCCACGTGGTTCGGGGCGCCGTCGACGCTGCGCAGCCGGACCAGCTCGACGACGTCCGTGGCCACGGCGAGGTCGAGCAGCTCGGCCACCCACGGCGGCGCGGGGACGACGCGCTGGGTGAGCACGGTGACGCCGACCTGCGCACCCTGCTCGGCCATCACCGAGCCGAAGCCGGCGATCCGGTGCACGAAGCTCTCGCGGTACTCGTGCCGCATGGCCGGGCGCGTGACGAAGGTGCCGCGCCCCTGCTCGCGCACCAGGTGGCCGTCGGCGACCAGGCCGTCGACGGCGCGGCGCAGGGTGATCCGGCTGACCCCGTACTCGGCGCACAGCTGCGGCTCCGGGGGGAGCAGGGTGTGCTCGGGCAGCGCCAGGACCCGGCGCCGCAGGTGCTCGCGGACCGACAGGTACTTCGGCCCCGTGGTCGCGCTCGTCACGGCGCCAAAGGTACTGGACGCATAGACGTCTGGTCGTCATGTCGTATGAGACGTCCGTCCCACCTCGACATTTTCACCCGACCTACCGACGCGGGAAGTCGTCATGACGTAATGTCCTCTGCGACCCGGCCCCTATCCGAGGAGAACCGCCGGTGCGCATCGGCATCCTGACCGGTGGGGGCGACTGCCCCGGCCTGAACGCCGTCATCCGCTCCGTCGTCCGCTCGGCGACGATCCACCACGGCAGCGAGGTGCTCGGCTTCCGCGACGGGTGGCGCGGCCTGCTCGAGGACCGGACGACGCCGCTCGACGTCCCCGCCGTCGACGGGCTGCTGACCCGGGGCGGGACGACGCTCGGCTCGGCCCGCGTGGCCCCCGAGAAGCTGCACGCCGGCATCGGCCGCATGACCGACGTGCTGGCCGCCCACGGCGTCGACGCGCTCATCCCCATCGGCGGCGAGGGCACGCTCACCGCGGCGAACATGCTGTCGCAGGCCGGGGTCCCGGTGGTCGGCATCCCGAAGACCATCGACAACGACATCGACGGCACCGACCTGACCTTCGGCTTCGACACCGCGGTCAGCATCGCCACCGAGATGATCGACCGGCTGCACACCACGGCCGAGTCGCACCAGCGGGTGCTGCTGGTCGAGGTGATGGGCCGGCACGCCGGCTGGATCGCGCTGCACGCCGGCCTCGCCGCCGGGGCGCACGTGACGCTGGTCCCCGAGGAGCCCTTCGACGTCGCCGAGGTGGCCAAGCTGGTCGAGGACCGGTTCGCCCGCGGCGACAGCCACGTCATCGGGGTGGTCGCCGAGGGGGCGCACCCGAAGCCCGGGACGATGCTGGTCCGCGACGGCGGCGTGGACGAGTACGGCCACAAGCGGTTCACCGGCGTGGCCCAGCAGCTGGGCGAGGAGCTGGAGGCGCGCACCGGCAAGGAGGTGCGCACCACCGTCCTGGGCCACGTCCAGCGCGGCGGGACGCCGACCTCCTTCGACCGGGTGCTGGCCACGCGGTTCGGCCTGCACGCCTCGGAGGCCGCCCACGAGGGCCGCTTCGGCACGATGGTGGCGCTGCGCGGGACCGAGATCGAGCTGGTCCCCCTCGCCCGGGCGGTGGCGCGGTTGAAGACGGTGTCGTCGTCGCGCCTGGCCGAGACCCACGCCTTCACGGGTTGAGCGGCTCGTCCGGCCGGCCGGTCGGACAGGGGCCGGCGGGGGTACCTGTGCAGCCACAGCCGTCACAGAGCACGATCGACCCGTGACCGGAACGCCGGACTGGCGCCAGCGCAAGCGCGAGGAGACGCACGCCCGCCTCTACGAGACGGGCATGCGCCTGTTCCGCGAGCGCGGCTACGACCACGTCAGCGTCAGCGACATCGCTGCCGCGGCGAAGGTGTCGGTGCCGACGTTCTACGCGCACTACCAGAGCAAAGAGCACATCGTCATGCCGATCCCGACGCAGGACGAGGTGGACGCCGTCCTCGCCGCCCAGCCGCCGGACATGCCGCTGGCGGAGCGGGTGCGCAGCGGCCTGCTGGCCTGGATCGCGCACTACGGCCCGGAGGAGCGGGCGCAGCTGCTCGACCGCTGGCGGATCGTGGTGGCGACGCCGGGGCTGCGCAACCGCGCGGCGGAGTTCGAGCGGGCCACCGCCTCGCTGGTCTCCGACGCCCTCAAGGCCGAGACGCGGTCGGGCAGCTCACCGGTCGCGATGGACGTCGTGGTGACCGCCAGCCTGTCGGCCTACACGCAGATCATCCTGCGCTGGGCCGAGGGCGACGGCCGGCGGCCGCTCGAGGAGGTCGCCGAGGACGTCCTCGCCGCGCTGCGCGAGCTCTGAGCAGGGCCCGCGGCGGGCCTCAGGAGGAGCGCAGCTCCACCACGGTGACCTCGGGGCGGGCGCCGATCCGCATGGGCGGACCCCAGAAGCCGACGCCCGAGGTGACGTAGAGCTGGGTGTCCCCGTGCCGCGACAGCCCCTCCACCGCCGGCTGGTCGAGCCGGATGGCGGCGTCGAACGGCCACAGCTGACCACCGTGCGTGTGGCCCGACAGCTGCAGGTCGACGCCGGCCGACCGCGCCACCGGCAGCATGTACGGCTGGTGGGCCATGAGCACCACCGCCCGGCTGTCGTCGCGGCCGTCGAGCGCGGCGTCGAGGTCGGCGCCGTGCCCCGCGACGCCCGAGGAGGCGGCGGTCCGGTCGTCGATGCCGGCCAGGTCGAGCGCGGCCGCCCCCCGGCGGATCTCGACCCGCTCGTTGCGCAGCACGTCGATGCCCAGCCGGGGCAGGTGGCGCAGCCAGGCCCGGGTGTCGACGAAGTACTCGTGGTTGCCGGTGACGAAGTAGACCCCCTGCTCGCTCACCAGGTCGGCGAGCGGGGCGACGTCCGCGGCCAGCTCGTCGACCGATCCGTCGACCAGGTCGCCGACGATCGCCACGACGTCCGGGCGCTGCTCGTTGACCAGCTCCACCACCCGCTCGAACCGGCGGCCGCCGTACGTGGACGACAGGTGCACGTCGGAGAAGGTGACGATGCGCAGGCCGTCGAGCGCCGGGTCCAGCCGGGGCAGCGCCACCGGCACCCGGCGGACCACCGGCGAGGTGTTGGCCAGGAACGCGCCGGTGCCCGCGGTGCCCAGCGCCACCGCGCCGGCGGTGAGCGCCAGCCCGCGCGCGAGCACCAGCCGCCGGGTGGGGTCGGGCACGGTCTCGGGCACGGCGGCGCCGGGGCCGGCGGCCGGCCGCGTCCTGGCCCACCGGCGCAGGGCCAGCCGCACCGGCTCCAGTGCCAGCAGCGCCAGGAACGCGTAGAACGCGATGCCCAGCCAGGAGTAGGCCACCCAGTCCAGCGGCGCGGCGGTGGCAGGCGGGAGCTGCCGGCGCAGCACGAACGCCAGCGGCATCAGCACCGCCAGCACCACGGTGAGCAGGGTCAGCCACCGGCGGGCCCGGCCGGGGCGGGTGGTGCTGCGGACCAGCCGCCACCACAGGTACGCGTGCAGGATGCCGACGGCGAGCAGCAGGACGGTGCCGAAACCCAGCACCTGGACGACGGACAGCGGAGCCTCTCAGCGGGTCGAGGGGACCGCGGCGGCCGCGGTCACCTGCGGGTGGCCTGCTTCAGCGCGGCCTTGTACGCGGGCCAGGATGCCCAGAACTCGCGCTCGGCGCGGTCGGCCCGGGCCTCCTCGAGGGCCTCCAGCCGACCGTACGTCCACGCGTTCTCGCCGGCGGCGTAGGCGGCCAGCCCCAGCCGGCGGCACTCCGCCCGGGTGACCACGGTGTCCTGCCGCTCCCCCAGCACGTCCTGGAGCTCCTTCATGACCCCGACCAGGTCGGCGACCGCGGTGCCGAGGACGGGCGCGGCGACCTCCGCGGTGTAGCGGACCCGCTTGGCGGCCTTGCGGGTCTCGTGCAGCAGGTGGTCGCGCGCGGCCTGCTCCTCGGCGGAGCGGGCCGACCGCACGTCGCGCCGCAGCCGTCGCACCGTCCTCGCCAGGACGGCGCGCAGCACGGGGGCGGCCGGCTGGTCGGCCTCGCCGGTGAACGGCGGCTCGGCGACCAGGGCGTCGAGCCGGTCCCGCAGGGCGAGGTACCGCTCCGACCGGAGCGTCCGGGTCGCGTCGGCCGTGCCCTTCGCGTGGTCCTTGACCTCCTCCTGCTGCAGCCGGGCGGCCACCGGGCCGAGGACCAGCTCCACCGGCTGCTCGCGCACCAGCCCGCGCAGGTGCTCCAGCGCCACCTCGGCGTCGCGGGCGCCCGAGAACTCCTGCCCGAGCCAGCGCAGCTCGTCGCGGATCCCGTCGGTGTGCTGGCGTGCCAGCACCGGCCGGTAGGCGGCCAGGATGCTGCGCAACCGGCGGCAGGCGACCCGCAGGTCGTGCACGCCCTCGGCCTGCTCGGTGCGCACCATCAGGTCGGCGTCCTGCAGGGCCTGCACCTGGGCGGCCAGCGCGGCGCGGACGATCTCGCCGGCGGTGGCCTTCTTCGGCTTGCGGATCTGCGCGGGGGCCGTGCCGTCGAGCGCGGTCAGCCGCGGCGCCAGCACACGGGCCAGCTTGGACGCCGACCCCGACGGGCGGGCGCCGGCGGCCTCGACCCGCTGCACCACGGCGGCCAGCAGCGCCTCGTCGCCGTCGACGAGCTCGACCTCGAGCTCCCGCCAGACCTCGACGGTGGCCGGCTCGCCGGGCGCGACCGACAGGAGCGTGGCCGTCACGGTGTCGTCGGCGACCTCGGCCAGCACCGCGCCGCCCTCCCCGCGGAGCAGCGTGACCACCCGGCGCGTGGAGAGCGTGGCCACCGGTCCGAGAGCCGCCCGCCGGGCGATGCCGAGCACCGGCTCCTGCACGCGCTTGGGCGGCACCTTGGCGGCGCGGCCGAGCGGCGAGTGCAGCTCCCGGCGGGCGCCGTTCCCACCCGGCAGCTTCACGTGCCAGCCGGCGTCGGGGCCGCCGGTGCGCCGGCGCAGCGTCACCCTGGCGCGGGCCAGCCGCAGGTCGGGCGTGTCGTGGTAGACCGCCTCGAGCCGGCGCTCCTCCGGGCCGTCGACGGCCGTGACGCCGTCGACGCCGGACAGGTCGGGCAGGGCGAAGTCCGCGCCGACGTCGAACTTGCGCTCGATCTCCACGTGCACCTCGGGCACCGGGGGCCTCCTCGCTGCTGGGGGTACCCCGACGATCCCACCTGTGCCCGCCGGGTGCCCGGGCGATGTTCGCAGGTCCCGACCGCTGGGCACCGTCGGGGGCGACATCGTCAGGCCCAGAGGGGAGCCGGCCCATGCTGACCGATCGCGAGGTGTCCGCGGCCGTGGGCGCCACCGCCTACGACGCGCAGGGCGACAAGATCGGCACCGTCGAGCACTTCTACGTCGACGACCGCAGCGGCACGCCCTCCTGGGTGGCCCTCATCACCGGCCTGTTCGGCACCCGCACGTCGATCGTCCCGGCGCAGAGCGCGTCGTTCACCGACGGCCGGCTCGTCCTGCCGGTCACCCGGGAGTCCGTGCGCTCGGCGCCGGACGTCGGCTCCGGCGGGCACCTGACGCCCGACGACGAGTCGCGGCTGCGCCGGCACTACGGCCTGGACGTGGCAGGGGTGGGGGAACCGGCCTGGACCAGCGGGGACACGGGCCTGACGCCGGTCGGCGCGGCGCCTGCCGAGGCCCCCGCGGGGACCGGGCAGGACGTCGCGGAGCCGGCGCCCCCGGCCGGCGGGGGCATGGTGCGCAGCGAGGAGCGGCTGCGCGTGGGCACCGAGCAGGTCGCCGCCCGCCGGGTCCGGCTCGTCAAGTACGTGGTCACCGAGGAGGTCCAGATCACCGTGCCGGTGCGCCGGGAGGAGATCCGGGTCGAGGAGGTGCCCCTGGACGGCGCGCAGCCGGGTCCCGGCGAGTCGCTGGTGGAGACCCCGGCTGCCGCGGGCGGACCGGGCGGGCGGGACGACGACCTGGAGATCGTGCTGCACGCCGAGCGGCCGGTGGTCGGCGTCGAGGTGGTGCCCACCGAGCGGGTGCGGCTGCGCACCGAGCTGGTGCAGGGGCAGGAGCAGGTGACCGGCCAGGTGCAGCGCGAGCAGATCGTCGTCGACCAGGACGCCGGACCCCGCACCGGGGGCTGAGCGGCGGGGGCGCCGGGCTAGCGTGCGGGGCGGACACCGCCGTCCTCACGCCTCCAGGGAGCCGCCCCGTGGACTTCGCCCCCGATCCCCGCACCACCGAGCTCGCCGGCCGCCTGCAGGCCTTCCTCGACGAGGAGGTCCTCCCGGCCGAGGAGGTGTTCGCCCGCCAGGTGCAGACGTCGGGCTGGGACCGGCCGCCGGTGATCGAGGAGCTCAAGGCCTCGGCGCGCGAGCGCGGGCTGTGGAACCTGTTCCTGCCGCGCGAGCACTTCGAGCGGCACGGCTACGGCGCCGGGCTGACCAACCTGCAGTACGCGCCGCTGGCCGAGCTGACCGGCCGCAGCCCGGCCCTGGCGCCCGAGGCGGTCAACTCGGCGGCGCCCGACACCGGCAACATGGAGCTGCTCTCGCTGTTCGGCACCGAGCAGCAGCGCACCGAGTGGCTGGAGCCGCTGCTGGCCGGCGAGATCCGGTCGGTGTTCTCGATGACCGAGCCCGCGGTCGCCTCCTCGGACGCGACCAACATCCGCACCGAGATCCGCCGCGAGGGCGACGAGTACGTCATCCAGGGCCGCAAGTGGTGGAGCTCGGGGGCGATGAGCTCCTCGTGCCGGGTCGCGATCGTCATGGGCGTCACCGACCCCGACGCCGAGCCGCACCGCCGGCAGTCGATGGTGCTCGTGCCGATGGACAGCCCCGGCGTGAGCGTGGAGCGCTCGACCAGCGTCTTCGGCTTCTCCGACGCCCCGCACGGCGGGCACGCCGAGATCCACTACGACGACGTCCGGGTGCCGGTGGCCAACCTGCTCGGCGAGCCGGGCTCGGGGTTCGCGCTGGCGCAGGCCCGGCTGGGCCCGGGCCGCATCCACCACTGCATGCGGCTGCTCGGCATGGCCGAGCGGGCGGTGGACCTGATGGTGGACCGGGTCAAGCAGCGGGTCGCCTTCGGCAAGCCGGTCGCCGAGCAGGGCGTCGTCCAGCACTGGATCGCCCAGTCGCGGATCCGGATCGAGCAGGCCCGGCTGCTGGTGCTCAAGACCGCGTGGCTGATCGACACCGTGGGCAACAAGGGCGCCCGCACCGAGATCGCCGCGATCAAGGTCGCCGTCCCCGAGGTGACGAAGTACGTGGTGGACCGGGCCATCCAGGCGCACGGCGGCATGGGCGTCAGCCAGGACACCCCGCTGGCCTCGCTCTACGCCCAGGCGCGGCTGCTGCAGATCGCCGACGGCCCCGACGAGGTGCACGAGATGGTCATCGCCCGGCGGGAGCTGAAGGCACGCGACTGATGCGGAGTGCCAGGGACGCGTTCTCCCCGCCCTGGCACTCCGCTCACGCCCGGCGGTCGGGGAGGAAGCGGAAGCGGTCCCGGGTGGCGGCGACCTCGGCGGCGTCGACGTCGGCCAGCACGATCGTCTCCACGCCGGCCGCGGTGGCCAGCAGCTCGCCCGTCGGGCTCACGATCCGGCTGTCGCCGACGTGCTCGGTGCCGTCGCCGGCCACCCCCACGCGGTTGCAGCCGACGACGTACGCCTGGTTCTCGATGGCGCGGGCCTGCAGCAGCGTCTGCCAGTGGTGCCGGCGCGGGCTCGGCCAGTTGGCCGGCACCAGGTAGACGTCGGTGTGCGCGGCGGCGTCCCAGAAGACGTTGGCGAAGCGCAGGTCGTAGCAGATGAACGGGGTGACCCGCAGGCCGCCGATCTCCACCGTCGCCGGCTTCTCCCCCGCCCGGAACCGCTCGTGCTCGCCGGCGTGGGTGAAGGGGTGCAGCTTGCGGTAGCGGTGCGCCGCCCCGTCCGGCCCGGCCAGGACGAAGGAGTTGTAGGGGAGCTCGCCGTCGGCGGCGACCTCCGGGCAGGTGCCCCCCACCCACACGCCGTGCTCGGCGGCCTGCGCGGCCAGGAACCGCGCCGACGGCCCGCCCTCGGGCTCGCCGATGCCCGGCGTCATGGAGAAGCCGGTGGAGAAGGTCTCGGTGAGCAGCACCAGCTCCGCGCCCGCGCCCACCGCCCGGGCCACCTGCGGGGCCAGCCGCGCGAAGTTGGCGTCGCGGTCCTCCCACACGATGTCGTGCTGCACCGCCGCGATCCTCATGACATCCCCCTCAACCGCTCCACCGCTTCGCCCAGCACCTCGTCACGCTTGCAGAACGCGAACCGGACCAGGTGCCGGCCCAGGTGCGCGTGCGCCGGGTCGTAGAAGACCACGGTGGGGACGGCGACGACACCCGCCCGGGCCGGCAGCGACCGGCAGAACGCCAGCCCGTCGCCGTCGGGCTGCACCGGGCGGACGTCGACGGTGGCGAAGTACGTCGCCTCCGGGCTGATGACCGGCAGCCCGGCCTCGCGCAGGCCCTGCACCAGGACGTCGCGGCGGTACTCCAGGTCGCGGGCGATGCCGGCGAAGTACTCGTCGGGCAGCGCCAGCCCCGCGGCGACCGCCGGCTGGAACGGCCCGCCGTTGACGTAGGTGAGGAACTGCTTGGCGGTGCGGACGGCGGCCACCAGCGGCGCGGGGCCGCAGACCCAGCCGATCTTCCAGCCCGTGGTGTTGAAGGTCTTGCCGGCGCTGCTGACCACGAGGGTGCGCTCGCGCATGCCGGGCAGGGTGGCGATCGAGCGGTGGTGGGCCCCGGTGAAGACCAGGTGCTCGTAGACCTCGTCGGTGAGCACCAGCAGCTCGTGCTCCATGGCGAGCGCCGCGAGCGCCGCGAGCTCCTCGGCGGTGAAGACCTTGCCGGTGGGGTTGTGCGGTGTGTTGAGCAGCAGCAGCTTCGTGCGCGGGGTGACGGCGGCGCGCAGCTCGGCCGGGTCGAACCACCACGCGCCGTCACCGGTCGCCGGCGGCCGCAGCGGCACCGGGCGCAGCACGCCCCCGGCCATGGCGACGCCGGCGGGGTAGCTGTCGTACATCGGCTCGAACAGCACGACCTCGTCACCGGGCTCGAGCAGGGCGATGAGCGCCGCGGCGAGCGCCTCGGTGGCGCCGGCGGTGACGAGCACCTCGGCGTCGGGGTCGTAGGCGTGCCCGCGGAAGCGCTGCACGTGCGCGGCGATCGCGGCGCGCAGCTCGGGGATGCCGGGGCCGGGCGGGTACTGGTCGTGCGCGGTGCCGATCGCGGCCCGGGCGACGTCGAGCACCTCGGGCGGGCCGGGGTGGTCGGGGAAGCCCTGGCCGAGGTTGACCGAGCCGGTGGCGACGGCCAGGGCGCTCATCTCGGCGAAGATCGTGGTCCCGAAACCCTGCAGGCGGGACGAGAGGTACGGCACGCGGGTCACGGCACCACCTTCTCGAAGCGGACGCGGCGGGCGGCGACGTCGGCCTCGACCAGCCGCACGCGCGCCCGGGTGCCGGGCGTCAGCGCCCCGGCGCAGCGGGCGCGCACGGCGAGCGCGTCGAGCACCACGGTCCCCTCGTCGACCGCCACGCCGGCGAACACCGTGCCCTCCCGGCCGTGCAGCAGCCAGGCCTCGGTGGCGTCGACGACCGCCCGCTCCACCTCGCGGGTGCGCCGGTCCGAGGCGGCCATGAGCGCCGGCAGCTCGGGCAGCGCGGCGCGCAGCCGCTCGTCGGGGGCCCGGCCGGCCGCCAGGGCGAGGCAGACCTCGGTGGCGAACCGGTCGACCAGGCGGCGCAGCGGGGCGGTGACGTGCGCGTACGGGGCGGCGACGCCGGCGTGCAGCGGCTGCTCCGGCGGCGCGCCGTCGAAGGCGGTGTAGCCGGAGCCGCGCAGCAGCGTGGCGGCCTCCTCGAGGAAGGCCGCCTGCCGGGGATCGCCGGCGTCCAGGCGGCCGATCACCGCGCCCGGGGAGGCGCCGGGCGGCCAGTCGACGCCGAGCGCCGGGGCGAGCAACCGCAGCCGGTCGACGTCCTCGGGCCGGGCCGGCGGCAGGGTGCGCAGCAGCCCCACGCCACCGTCGAGCATGAGGCCGGCCGCGCACCGGCCGGTGAGCAGCGAGATCTGCGCGTTCCAGGCCTCCACCGGCAGGTCGCCGCGGAAGGCCAGGGTCCAGCCGCCGTCGCCGTCGGGGCGCACCTCCTGCTCGGGGGTGCCCAGCTCGATCGCCCCGCGGTCGGCGGCGCGCTCCAGCAGCAGCCGGCCGATCCGCGGCAGCAGCGCCAGGGGGGCCGGCAGCTCCCCGGCGTCGGCCTGCCGCTGCACCGACGCGTAGTCCAGCTGGGCGCGGCTGCGCACGCGGGCCCGGCGCACCCCGGAGCCGCGCAGCTCGCCGTCGGCGTCCAGGTCGAGCGTCCAGACGACGGCCGGGGTGACCTGCCCCGGCAGCAGGCTGGCCGCGCCCTCGCTCAGCACCGGTGGGTGCAGCGGGGTCCGGCGGTCGGGGCAGTAGACGGTCTGCCCGCGCCGGCGGGTCTCGGCGTCCAGGGCGCCGCCCGGCCGCACGAACGCGGCGACGTCGGCGATGGCGTAGGTGATCCGGTAGCCGGTCCCTAGCGCGGCCAGGTGCACCGCCTGGTCCAGGTCGCGGCTGCCCGGCGGGTCGACGGTCACCAGCTCGACGCCGGTGGCGTCGAGCTCGGGCAGGGGCGGGCGGGCGGCCGCGGCGGCGGCCTCGGCCAGCGCGCGCGCGTCGAACTCCTCGGGCACGCCCAGCTCGGCCCGGATCGCCGCGAAGTCCGGCGGCTCCGGCGCGGCGGGCGCCCAGTGCGGCACCCGGAGCGGGTGGCGGGCGGGACGGTCCACCGACCACCTCCGGCGTTCCACGTGGAACCGAGCGGCGATCAGCCCCCGGCCGGCTGCTCGCGCAGCTCCCGCCTCAAGATCTTGCCCGTCACCGTCTTGGGCAGCTCGTCGATCAGCTCGACCTGCCGCGGGTACTTGTAGGCGGCCATCCGCTCCTTGCAGAACGCGATGAGCTCGTCCGGCGTCGCCCCGGCGCCGGGCTTCAGGGAGACGAAGGCCTTCACCGTCTCGCCGCGGTACTCGTCGGGGACGCCGACGACGGCCGCCTCGCGCACCGCCGGGTGCTCGTAGAGCACGTCCTCGACCTCGCGCGGCCACACCTTGTAGCCCGACGCGTTGATCATGTCCTTCTTGCGGTCGACGATGAACACCCAGCCCTCGGGCGTCATGAAGCCGACGTCCCCCGAGCGCAGCTCGCGGCCGGGCAGCGCGTGCTCGGTCTCGTCGGGCTTGCCCCAGTAGCCGAGGACGACCTGCGGGCCCTTCGCGCAGATCTCGCCGACCTCGCCGAGCGGCACCGGCCGGCCCTCCTCGTCGAGGATCCGGACGACGGTGTTGTTCACCGGCACGCCGACCGAGAACGCGCCGGACGCCGGGTCGACCGGGGAGGCGACACCGCGCGGCGTGGCCGTCATGGGCGAGGTGGTCTCGGTCAGGCCGTAGGCGTTGTGGATCGGCACGCCGGTCGCCTTCTCGAACGCCTCGGCGGTGGACGGCGCGATCGCCGCGCCGCCGGAGTAGATCCACTCGAACGACGCGAAGTCCTCGCGGGCGAACCCGGGGGCGTTCATCAGCGCGATGAACACGGTGATCGCGCCGATGGTGAACGTCGGCCGGTGCTCGCGGACGGCGTCGAGCACGACCTGCGGCTCGAACCGGTAGGCCAGCACCAGCGGCGACCCGGAGAGCAGGCAGACGCCGATGTGGCCGATCAGCCCGGTGATGTGGAACAGGGGCGCGACCCCGAGCACCGAGCCCCGCGTCCCGACCCCCACGTAGTCCCGGTAGACCTGGCTGGTGAAGCAGACGTTGCCGTGGGTGTTCATCGCCCCCTTGGGGGTGCCCGTCGTCCCGGAGGTGTAGGTCAGGAACGCGACGTCGTCCACGCCGTAGGAGACCTCCGGCACGTCCTGCCCCCGGTGCGCCTCGATCAGCTCGGTGAGGTCGGTGGTGCCGTCGTGCCGCTGCCGGGAGACGCCGGCGAACAGGCGGGGGTCGTGCCGGGTCTGGAACTCCAGCTCCGAGGTGGTGAGCACCAGGGTGACATCGGTGTCGGGGACGACGCCGCGGGCGACGGAGCCGTAGAGGGACTCGAGGCAGAGCAGCACCTTCGCACCGGAGTCGCGCAGCTGGTAGCGCAGCTCGCGGTCCCGGCTCATCGGGTTGACCGAGACCATGATCCCGCCGGCCTTCCAGGTGGCCAGCAGGGCGAGGACGAACTGAGGCACGTTCTGCAGGTAGACGGCCAGCCGGTCGCCGCGCTCGAACCCGTGCGCCCGCAGCCCGGCGGCCATCGCGGTGGACAGCTCGTCGAGCTCGCGCCAGGTCAGGCCGCCGTCGAAGTAGGTCACCGCGCGGTCGTCGGGCCGGGCGGCGACGGTGGCGCGGGCCATCGCCAGGGCGTCGGTGAACTCGACGGCGACGTCCGGTGCCTGGTCGGGGGTGTAGAGGGCGAGCCAGGGACGGTCGTCGTACGTGGTCACGGGAGGCTCCCCTTCGACGGCGGTGTCGGACGCGCCCCATACAAGCCGAGAGCCAGGTCACAGTCCACCGGCGGTCTCACCCGATGCGGACGTCCTCCATGCCCTCGATCGCGACCACGTCGCCGCGCCGCAGCTGGCGGCCGCGGCGCTCCTCCGGCTCGCCGTTGACCCGCACGGCGCCGGTGAGCAGCACGTCCTTGACCTGGGCGCCGGTGGGCACGGCGTCGACCAGCTTGAGCAGCTGCCCCAGGCGGATCGTCTCCTCGCCCGCGCGCAGCTCGACGGTGCGCACTCAGGCCTCCCCGAGCTCGTCGCCGACGGCCACCGTGCCGGCCTCGCGCACCAGCGCGCCGACGGCCAGGGTGCTGCCGCGCTCGCGGTGGATGGTCTTGAGGACGCCGGTGTCGCGGCCGATCCCGCCGGGCTGCGGGCGGGTCACCATGACGCAGCGCGACACCGGTTCGCGCAGCTCCAGAACGGCGGAGCCGAGCCGCCGACGGGTGCCGACCAGCGCGTCCTCGCCCGCGCCGTCCAGGACGACGTTGGCGCGGAAGCGGCGGCGGTCCCAGCCGCCGAGGGTGCCGGTGGACACCAGGGTGACCCGGAAGTCGGGGTTGTCGTGGAAGGCCTCGGCGGCGCCGCGCCACGGGTACCAGGCGTCGACCTCGTCGTCGTCGGTGCCCTCGTACCGGGGCGCGTTGGCGGTGGCCGCGCGCAACCCGATCCGCCGGCCCGCCCAGTCGGACAGGACCGCGTCGTCGGCGGTCACGGTGCCGTCGGGGAGCACCACCTCGACGCCGCCGTCGGCGCGCAGCCGGCCCGCGGCGAAGAGCAGGTCGGGCACCCGGCGGGCGGTGAGGCCGAAACCGGTGTCGAGGTCGAACAGCGCCCACTGCCGGTCGCCGGCGACGCCGAGCGGGCCGAGCTCCGCCGTCGGCAGCCGCTCGCCCTGCAGCGACTTGACCGGGTACCGCCACAGCTCGGCGACGCGCACGCTCAGCCCGCCGGCGTCCAGGACAGCGACCAGCTGCCGCGCCACTGCCGCCCGGGCTCGAGGACGACGAGGTCGACGCCGTCGGCCAGGGCGTTCGGCGGGCAGGTCATCGGCTCGACGGCGAGGCTGCGCCGGCGCTCCCCGGCGGGCAGGGTGTCGCCGCTGTACACCTGCAACCACGGCCAGCCCTGGTCGACCGCGAGGGTCAGCTCCCCCGCCGGCCCGGCCAGGCGGACCCGCGCCCAGCCGTCGTCCTCCCGCGCGAGGTCGGTGAGCGGGTCGTCGAAGCGGCGGTCGCCGATCCGGCCCACGGCGCCGTCGAACGGCCGCGTCTCGCCGGTGGGCAGGCCGTCGTCGCCGACCACCACGAGCGTGCGGGCCGGCAGGGTGAGCTCGGCCTCGGCCAACCCGCCGTCCTCGCGGGCGCCGACGCCCAGGTAGGGGTGCATGCCGGCGCCGAACGGGGCGGCGGTGTGCCCGGCGTTGCCCACCCGCAGCGTGACGTCCAGCTGGTCGGAGGAGAGGGCGTAGTCGACCGCCGCCGCGAGCCGGAACGGGTAGCCGGGCCGCGGCTCGACGATCGTGCCGACCGACAGCACGCCCTCGCTGCGGTCGAGCACCGACCACGGCTGCCACGAGACCAGGCCGTGGATGGCGACCGGCCGCTGCGCGGAGGTGATGTCGAGCTGGTGCTCCTCGCCCTGCCAGGTCCAGCGCCCGTCGCGCAGCCGGTTGGGCCACGGCAGGAGCACGTGGCCCCGGCGGCCGTGCGGCACCGTCCCGGACGGGTAGCCGTCGATCACGTCCCAGCCGCCGACGACCAGCCGGCGCACGCCGCCGCCGCGCAGGTCGACGTCGAGCCGCGCCTCGTCGCACAGCAGGCGGGCCTCGGCCGGCTCGGTGGCCGGCCACTCGGGCGATGTCCGCGGGGAGATCGGCACGCCCGTCACCTCACCACAACGTCACGGCAGTTCGTAGTCGAGGGTGAGGACGGCGCCGGACCCCTCGTGCGCGATGGTGATCTCCCCGCGCAGGCCGGCCAGGTCCCCGGTGCCGGTTCCGGGCAGCACCACGCCGGTCGAGCTCGACCACTCGCCGTCGACGACCCCGGTGTGCTGCAGGACGAACGAGCCGCTGCGCCCCTCCAGCTCTCCGGTGACCAGCTCGAGGGCGGCGTAGCCGACCGGCGCCTCCCCCACGGCGGCGCTGGTCATGGTGACGACGCTGCTGCCGGTCAGCGGCCCGGCGAACGTCTTGCGCAGGGTCACCCGCCCGAAGGTCACCGGCCCGGCCTCCCCCAGCTCCAGCGGCTCGGGTTCCCAGCCGGTGACCTCGAACGGGATCCTCACGACGGTGCCCATGCGGGCAGTGTGCCGGGCCGCACCGACATCACGGGGTGACGGTCACCTCGCCGGCGAACCGCAGCACCTGCTCCCGGGTGAACGCCTCGGGCGCCTGGACGACGAACGTCGTCCCGTCGGGGAACTGCGCCTGCAGGTACCAGCCCGCCTCGAGCGGGCCGCCGCCGATGCGCACCAGCTGCGCCGGGCGCCCGTTCACCGACACGTCGAGCACGGGGCCCACCGGGCCCATGAGCTCCCCGAGCAGCTCGTCGGCCGGGATCGGCCGCTCCGGCAGGAAGACCGTGACGGTCTGCTCCTCGTGGGCGTCGTCGACCAGGGTCAGGATCCGGTCGTCCTCGTAGGCGAGCACGGACCAGCCTGCCGGGGCCACGTGCACCTGCAGCGGCACGGGCTGCGGCCGTTCGACCAGCGCGTCCGCCACGTCCAGCAGCTCGTCGCGGTCGCCGTAGCGGCCCCGGCCGCTGATCTCCACCCAGCGGTCGTCGTCCCACTCGACGAGCACCACCTCGCGCGCCCGGACGTCGCCGTCGCCGTGCACGACCTCCTCGGTGAACACCTCGGCGTCGTGGCCCGCGACGGTGACCTCGCGCTCGGCGGCCGTGTCGCCCAGGTCGGGCTCGTCGGGGGTGACCCGCAGGGTGACGCCCTGGCTCTCGTCGGGCGAGCGGTAGACCGCGATGCGGACGTCGCCGGGGTCGGCGCTGTACGACGGCGTCAGCCCGACCGGTGCCGGGTCGAGGGCGAACGGGAAGGCCGGCGGCTCGAAGGCCACCAGCGTGACGCTGCCGGGCGGCGGGCCGAGCTCGTCGGGCGCGGCGACGACCACCGCCGTCGTCCAGGCGGCCGCGACGGCGGTGACCGCGAGGCCGACGCGGACGACCGTCCTCCGCCGCCGGGACCGGGCGCGGACCGGGTGCCCGGCGATCTCGTCGAGCAGGGCGGCGCGGGCGGCGGACCGGGTGGCCGGGGTCAGGGCCGGCGCCTCGGGCCCGGCCTCGCGGAGCAGGGTGATCTCGTTCATCGGGTCTCCTCCGGGCGCAGCGCGGCGCGGGTCCGGCGGCGGGCGCGGTTCAGGCGGGAGCGGACGGTGCCCACCGGCACGTCGAGGACGGCGGCGATCTCCTCGTAGCCGAGCTGCCCCCAGGCGAAGAGCAGCAGCACGTCGCGGTCGCGGGGCTCCAGCCCCTCCAGGGCGGCGGCGAGCGCGCCGCGCAGGGCCTGCGCGTCGAGCCGGTCGTCCGGCTCGTCGGCGGAGTGCTCCGGTTCGGCCGCGAGCCGGGCCAGCGCCCGGTAGCGGCGCTGCTCGGCGCGCGCGTGGCCGCGCAGGACGTTGGTCGCGATGCCGATCAGCCAGGGCCGCACCTCGACGTGCACGGCGCGGTAGGCGGCGCGGCGCCGGAAGGCCACCAGGAACGTCTCGCTGAGCAGGTCGTCGGCGAGCTGGCCGACGCGGCGGCCGAGGTAGCGGTGCACGGCGGCGGCGTGCCGGTCGAAGAGGACGGCGAAGCACTCGGGCTCGTCGACGGATCGCGCGATCAGCTCGCCGTCGGAGGGTGGGGGATGCACCGCGCGTAAGCCCCCGGCTGCGGTGGGTGAGGTGGTCACACCCTTCCATGTCCGGTGGGGCGGTCCGGGTTCACGCCGGGTCGAGCACCCGCTCGAAGAACAGCGAACCGGCGGCCTCCGGGTCGTCCACGTAGGCCCCGAAGGCGCCGATCTCGCGGTAGCCGGCACGCGTGTAGAGCCCGATCGCCTCCGGCTGGCGCGGCCCGGTCTCCAGCCGCAGCGTCGTCCAGCCGCGCGCGCGGGCGGCCGCCTCCAGGCCGGCCAGCACCGCCTTGGAGACCCCGCGCCCGCGCGCCTCCGGCACCACGTACATCCGCTTGACCTCGGCCACGCCGTCGCCGAGCGCGCGCAGGGCGCCGCAGCCGATCGCCGTCCCGTCGTCGTCCCGCACGAGCAGGGCGACGCTGACGTCGCCGACCGAGGGCGGGGTGCCCACCTCACCGGACCCGTCGTACCGCGCCCGCAGCTCGGCCTGCTGGGCGGCCGCCAGCCGCTGCACGTCGGGGTCGTCCCAGGCCACCGGCAGCGGCGTCACAGGACGATCCCGTGCAGCAGCAGGGCGGCCAGCTCGCGGTAGGCGCTCGCGTCGTCCAGCCCGGTGGCGCGGGCGGTGTCACCCCGGCCGATGCGGAACATCAGCGTCGTCACGGTGTCGGCGACCAGCGCCGGGTGCACCTCGCGGAAGCGCCCCTGCCGCACGCCCTCGTCGATCAGCTGCCGCACCCGCTCGGCGGCCGCCGCGGTGTTGCGCTCGTAGACCGCCCGGCCGGGCGGGAAGGAGTCGAGGTCGCGGTGGAACGCCGGGCTCGCCGGGGCCAGCGCGCGGGCGACGGCGGTCAGGTAGGCCGTGACCCGCCGCGCGGGGTCGGCCTCGGTGCGGGTCTGCGCCTCGACGGCCTCGGTCGCCTTGCGGAAGAAGTGCCGGACGACGCGCAGCGCCAGCTGCTCCTTGCTCTGCGCCAGCGTGTACAGGGTGCTCTTGGAGCAGTGCAGCCGGACGGCGAGGTCCTCGAGGGTGAAGCGCGCGAAGCCCTCTGCCAGGAAGAGCTCCTCGAGCTGGTCGAGCAGCTGCGCCTGCCGGCGCGTCATCGTCGGCGTCGTCATGGCCACCTCCTCGGCGGCACAGCATGCCGCCTGGACTCTCGACAGTACCGGGGTATCGTCCCCGGTACTGTTTCTCGACGGGGAGAAGGTGCCGTGCGGGTCGAGCGAGAGCTGCCGTCGGACGAGGCGCGGGACCTGATCGGCCTGACGCGCGAGCTGGCCGACGCCGAGCTGGCGCCGCGTGCCGCGGAGTACGAGCGCGAGGAGCGCTTCCCCCGCGAGGCCTTCCGCACCCTCGGCGAGGCGGGGCTGCTCGGCCTGCCGTTCCCCCAGGAGGCCGGCGGCGGCGCGCAGCCGTACGAGGTGTACCTGCAGGTGCTCGAGGAGCTGGCGATCCGGTGGGCGTCGGTAGCCCTGGGGATCAGCGTGCACACGCTGGCCTGCTCGCCCATCGCCAACTTCGGCACCGAGGCGCAGCGGCGGGACGTGCTGCCCGCGCTGGTGGGCGGGGAGCTGCTCGGGGCCTACTGCCTGTCGGAGGCGCACGCGGGCTCCGACCCCGCGGCGATGCGCGCGTCGGCCACCCCGGCCGACGACGGCTGGGTGGCGCGCGGCGAGAAGGCATGGGTCACCCACGGCGGGCAGGCCGACTTCTACTCGACCTTCCTGCGCACCCCCGAGGGCGTCTCCTGCTTCCACCTCACCCCCGACCTGCCCGGGTTCGCGCCCGCGCCGCCCGAGCAGAAGATGGGCCTGACCGCCTCGCACACGGCCGCCATCCGGCTCGACGACGTCCCGGTCCCCGCCGACCGGCTGGTCGGCGAGCCCGGCCGCGGCCTGGCCATCGCGCTGTCCGCCCTCGACTCCGGACGCCTCGGCGTCTCGGCGGTGGCGGTCGGGCTGGCGCAGGCCGCGCTGGACGTCGCCGTGGGCTACGCGGTCGAGCGCGAGGCCTTCGGACGCCGGATCGCCGAGCACCAGGGCGTCCAGTTCCTGCTGGCCGACATGGCCGCCGCGGTGGAGTCGGCACGGGCCACCTACCTCGCCGCGGCGCGGCGCCGCGACGCCGGGAAGCCGTACTCGCGGCAGGCGTCGATCGCGAAGCTGGTGGCGACGGACGCGGCGATGAAGGTGACCACCGACGCCGTCCAGGTGCTGGGCGGGGCCGGCTACACGCGCGACCACCCGGCCGAGCGGTACATGCGCGAGGCGAAGGTGTTCCAGATCTTCGAGGGCACCAACCAGATCCAGCGCATGGTCATCGGCCGGCACCTCGCCAAGGAGGCCGTGCCCGCGACCGCGTGAGGCGGCACGCTGGCGCTCGTGCGCGTCGTCACGCTGAACGTCTTCGGGCGCGGTCCGGACTGGCCCCGGCGCGGCCGCCTGCTGGCGGAGGGCCTGGGCGAGCTGGCACCCGACGTCGTCACGCTGCAGGAGGTCGTCGTCGGCGACGGCCGCGACCAGGCCCGCGAGGTGCTCGGGGACGGGTGGCACCTCACGCACCGCCAGGCGTGGGCCGACGGGCGCCGGATGACGACGGCGAGCCGCTGGCCGGTGGGGGAGGTCGTCGACGTGGGCCTGCCCGCGGGCTCCGGCGCTCCCGACTTCGTGGCGACGACGTTCGTCACGGAGCTGCTGGCCCCGGCGCCGGTCGGCCGCGTGTGGCTGGCCCACCACCTGCCGGACTGGCACCTCGACCAGGAGTCGGCACGGGTGCGCCAGACCCGCCGCGCCGCGGGGGCGCTCGAGGAGCTCGTGGCCGGCCGGCCCGGCCACGTCGTGGTGGCCGGCGACCTGGACGCCGACCCCGACGCCGACAGCATCCGGTTCTGGACCGGTCGGCACGTCGTCGACGGGCTGTCGGTCTGCTACCGCGACGCCTGGGCCGGCGTGCACCCCGGCGAGCCCGGGCACACCTTCGTCCCGGAGAACCCGTACGTCGCCGACCAGGACTGGCCGTACCGCCGGATCGACTACGTCCTCGTGCGCTGCGGGCTGCACGGCGGGCCGACGCTGCGGATCACCGACTGCCGCCGCGTCTTCGCCACCCCCGACACGGCCGCGAGCGACCACTACGGCGTGCTCGCCGACCTCGAGCCCCCACCGCCGCACTGACGCCGCGCAACCCTCCCGTACGATCTGTGGACAGACCGCTGACCTGGGGATTCAGGTCGCCCGGCCGGTCGGACGGCGGTAGACTTCGAACACCTGTACGGCCCTGGTGGGGAGGTGTTCGTGGAGCAGTTGGCCGCAGTGCTCGACGCGCTGGCCGCCGCCGACCTGCACGCCCTCTCCGCCGAAGGGCTGCTGGAGCAGGCGCGGGACCTGGTCGAGGTGGCCAACCGGGCCCAGGCCGAGCTGGCCCGCACCGTCCGCGCCGCCGACAGCAAACGGGCGTTCGCCGGGGACGGGATGGCGACGGCGCAGTCGTGGCTGCGCGGGCACGGCCGGCTCTCGCCCTCGGCGGCGTCCCAGCTGGTGCGGGTCGGGCGGGCACTGGAGCGGCTGCCGGCCGTGGCGGCCGCGCACGCGGCCGGGGCGATCACCGCCGACCAGGCCGACCTGATCGGCAAGATCACCGCACCGCGGCCGGCCGCGCTCGCCGCCGCCCAGGGGGTGGACCTGCCCGCCGTGGCCGCGGTGCTGGCCGGCTTCGCCGCGGCGCACGAGCACGCCGACACCGCCCGGCTGGTGCACACCCACCTGGCCCGGCTCGACGCCGACGGCCCGGAACCGGACCCCACCGAGCAACGGTTCCTCTCGATCGCCCGGCACGCCCCGACGGCACCGGGATCCACGTGATCCGACCACCGGCCGACGACCCCGCACCCGCCCGCGCCGGCTGAGGCCTGCCACCGGGAAGTCGTGACGTCCGTCAGTGGTCCCGAGGGGCCCGACGACGAAGACTGGAGCCATGCCCGAGCCCCGCATGCGCGCCGCTGACAAGGACCGCGAGGCGGTCGTCCGCCGCCTCGGCGAGCACATGGCCGCCGGACGGCTGACCGTGGCCGAGTACGAGGAGCGCTCGGCCAGGGCCGTCGCCGCCAAGACCTACGGCGACCTCGCCGTGCTGACCAGCGACCTGCCCTCGACCGAGCCGACCCGCCCCGCCGCGCCCGTCGCCTCGCAACGCCCCGGCCACGCCGGCCCCTGTGGCGCCGGCGCCTGGAGCGGGCACCCGTGGGGCTGGGGCTCGTCGACCCGGGCGGCGTGGAGCAGCTGGTCGGCGACCGCGGTCATCGTCCTCACCGTCTGGCTCATCACGTCGCTGGCCAGCGGCGCCCTGCTCTACTTCTGGCCCATGTGGGTCATCGGCCCGTGGGGCGCCGTGCTGCTCGCCCAGAGCCTGACCCGCGGCGCCTGGGACCGTCCCCGCTCCCGGCACCCGGAGCGGCTGACCCGCTGAGCGCGCCGAGCGGGGTCCCGATCAGCTCGGGACCCCGCTCCCATGCGGGCGGGACACCCCGACGGAGACGGTGACGGCAGTCCGGCGGGACAGGCCCGCCGCGCACCGAGAGGTCCGCCGACCGTGTCCGTCACCACCGCACCCGCACCCGCCACCACCGCGCGCCGCGCGCTCCCGCTGCCCGGCCGCAGGCTGGCGATCGCCTGCCTCGTCACCGGCGCGGTGCTCAACACCGCCGAGGCGGTGCTCCTGCAGTTCCTGCCCCCGCGACCGGAGGAGCTGGTCGACCAGCTGCCGCTGGTGGCCGAGCACCTCCCGCTCTTCAGCACCCGCCTCGTCGTCGGCACGCTGGCCATCCCGTTCATGGTGATCGCCTTCCTCGCCGCCGCCCGGCTGCTGGCCACCCGGGCCCGCCGCACGGCCGCCGTGGCCGGCGCGCTCCTGGTCGCCGGGATGTGGGGCTTCGTGGGCATCCACCTCCTCGGCCTCCTCCAGGTGCCGGCCTCCGCCCAGGCCGACCCGCAGGCCGCGGCCGGCCTGCTCGGCGCCGTGGAGGCGCACCCGCTGTTCCTCGCGCTGTTCCTCGCGCCCTTCCTCGTCGGCAGCGCCCTGGGCATGGCAGTCCTGGCGGTCGGCCTGCTCGTCACCGGCGCCGCCCCGCGCTGGATCGCGGCGGTGTGGCTGGCCTTCGTCGTCCTCGACTTCTCGGTCGGCGCCGTCGGCCCCGTGGACCCGCACTGGCTGTGGCTCGCCGGCGCGCTCGGGCTGGCGGCGCACCTCGCCCGACGGGGCGAGCCGTCGCCGCGGAACCCCTGAGCCGCGGTCCGGCCGGGCTAGGTTCTGCGACCGTGCTGCGAGCCCCCGGTGGGAGCCGGGCCCCCGTCGTCGGGGCCCGGCTCCTCGCCGTCGCCGCCACCACGGCCGCCGCGGTGGCGGTGGTGCTGCCCCTCGCCACCGGCGGCACGTGGCTGCCCGACCTGTTCCGGACGCCGGAATCCGTCGTCGCCCCCTCCTTCGCCGTCGCGGGCGCCCTGCTGGTGGGGCTGCCGGCCGCGCGCCGGCTCGGGTGGCTGCTCCTCGCGGTCGGCGCCTGCGCCGGCGCCTACGCGCTCGCCACCTCCTGGGCCGTCCTCGGCGGGGACGACGGGGTCGCCGGCTGGCTGCGCGGCTGGACGTGGGCGCCGGGCCTGCTGCTCGTGGCCACCGTGCTGCCGCAGGTCCTCCCCCACGGGCGGCCGCTGCCCGGCCGGTGGCGCTGGCCCCTGGCGGCCGCGCTGGCGGTCACCGTCGCGACGACGGTGCTGCTGGCCCTGCCCGGCGGCCGCCGGGACCCCTTCGCGCACCCCGTCTTCGTGCTCGCCCTCGGCGCGCTCGTCGCCCTGGGGATCGCCTCGGTCGTGGTGCGGGTGCGCCGCTCCGACGGCGCGGCCCGGCGGCAGCTCGCCTGGGTCGCCTACGGCGTCGGCGCCACCATCGCCGCCACGTTCCTCGCCCCCTGGTGGGGCGTCTCCCTGGCCGTCCTGCTGATCCCGGCCGGCATCGCCGTCGCCGCCTTCCGCTACCGGCTCTACGACATCGACCTGCTGGTCGACCGCACGCTGGTGCTGGCCGTCCTGCTCGGTCTGACGGCCGCCGTGTACGCCGCCGTCGTCGGGTGGGCGGGGGCCCTGCTCAGCGACCGCCGCGGGGCCGCTCCGTTCCTCGGCGCGTTCGCCGTCGCGCTGGCCTTCCACCCCGCCCGCGTGCGGGTGCAGCGGCTCGTCGACCGGCTGCTGCACGGCGAGCGCGGCGATCCGTACGCCCTGCTCACCCGCGTGGACGCCGTCCTCCGCGAGGCGGCCACCCCGCGGCAGGCGCTGCGCGAGGGCGCGGCGGCCGTCGCGGGGGGGCTGCGCCTGCGCGGCGCCGCCGTGGAAGTGCCGCTGCCCGACGGCTCGGTCGTCCGCGAGGGGTCCGGCGACCTCCCGGCGGTCGCCGCCCGCGTCCCCCTCGTCCTGCACGGCGAGCCGGTCGGCACGCTGCTGGCGGCCCCCCGCGCCGCGGCCGCCGCGCTCGGCCCCGCCGACGAGCGGGTGCTCACCGACCTCGCCGGCCGGCTGGCCGCGGCCGCGTACGCCGTCCGCCTCTCCGGCGCCCTCGAGGAGTCCCGGGAGCGGCTGGTCACCGCCCGCGAGGAGGAGCGGCGACGGCTGCGCCGCGACCTGCACGACGGGCTGGGCCCGCAGCTGTCCGCCGTCGTCATGACCCTGGACACCGCGGCGTCCGCGCTGCGCCGCCAGGACCCCGAGCGGGCCGGCACGCTGCTCGCCGCCGCGGGCGGGCAGGCCGCGGAGGCGGTGTCCGACGTCCGCCGCCTGGTGCACGGTCTCCGTCCCCCCGCGCTCGACGACCTCGGCCTCCTCGGGGCGCTGCGCGCCACCACCGCGCCCCTCGCCGACGGCGGTCCGGCCGTGACCGTGACGGCCGACGGCGACCTGACCGGGCTCCCGGCGGCGCTCGAGGTGGCGGTGCTGCGGATCGTCCAGGAGGCGGTGCACAACGCCGTCCGGCACGCGGGCGCGCGCACGGTGGACGTCACCGTGCGGTCCGGCCCGCACGGTGTGGAGGTGGACGTGGTCGACGACGGCCGGGGGCTCGCCCGCGACCGCACCCCCGAGGTGGGGCTGGCCTCGATGGCCGAGCGGGCCGCCGAGCTGGGCGGCTCGTGCGCGGTCGGCCCCGGTGCGCTCGGTGGCACGCGGGTGCACGCGGTGCTGCCGCGGCAGGAGCCGGCATGAGGGCGGTCGTGGCCGACGACCACCCGGTCTTCCGGCAGGGCCTGCGCGTGCTGCTCGAGGACCTCGGCGTCGACGTGGTCGCCGAGGCGGCCGACGGCGAGGAGGCCGTCGCCGCGGTGCGGCGCGAACGCCCCGACGTCGTCCTCATGGACCTGCAGATGCCGCGGCTGACGGGCATCGAGGCGACGCGGCAGCTGGTGGCCGCCGACCCCGACGTGCGGGTCCTCGTCCTCACCATGGTCGCCGACGACGACGCCGTCTTCGCCGCGATCCAGGCCGGCGCGCTCGGCTACGTGCTCAAGGGCGCCGGGCAGGAGGAGATCGGCCGCGCCCTCGCCGCGGTCGGGGCGGGTCAGGCCGTCTACGGCGCCGAGATCGCCCGCCGGCTGCGGGCCTTCTTCACGGCCGGCTCCGGGGTGGTGGCCCGGCCCTTCCCCGAGCTCTCCGACCGCGAGCGGGAGGTGCTGGACCTGGTCGCCGCCGGCCTGGCCAACGCCGAGATCGCCCGCCGCCTGTACCTGTCGGACAAGACGGTGCGCAACCACATCACGTCGATCTTCGCCAAGCTGGGCGCCCGGGACCGCGCCGAGGCCGTCGTCCGCGCGCGGGAGGCCGGCCTCGGCCGGTCGCGCTGAGCCCCGTCAGGCGGCGAGCCGGTGGTGGCGGCAGCGGCCGCCGGCGGTGGGCCGCGCGGCGCACGGCGCGCCGGCCTTGGTCACCCCGCCGCTGTCCCCGCAGCGGGCCGGCGCCGCCGGGGCCACCGGGCGCGGGAACGGCAGGATCACGGCGTCGGGCACCGGCAGGACCGGCGCGACGGGCACGGTCGGCGCGGCGGGCACGGGCGCCGCGCCGAGCGCCGGACGACGGCGCGCGGGCAGCCGGCGCAGCGCCGCGGAGGCGGCTGCGCCGAGGGTGAAGGCGACGAGGGCGGTGGCGACACGGCGGGCACGCATGCCCTCCTCATCGGCGGTCCAGGCGGCCGACGGGACCCCGGGACGACGAAGGCCGCGGGAGCAGCTCCCGCGGCCTTCGTGCACGTGTGGGCAAGGGGGGAGTTGAACCCCCACGTCCTTCCGGACACACGGACCTGAACCGTGCGCGTCTGCCATTCCGCCACTTGCCCTGGCGCTCCAGAACACTAGCAGCACCTCCGCGGACGCCGGTGCAGGGGCCGTCGGCGGGACGCCTCCCGGGGCGTCGCGCGGTTCCTGGCCGGTCGGCGGCCCCGCGCCCGGCTACGATCACCAGTCAGACGTCGGCGGCGAGCGCAAGGGAGCGACTGTGGGTGTGCTGCAGCGCTTCGAGCGACGACTCGAGGGCATGGTCGGTCTCGCCTTCGCCCGCCTGTTCAAGGGCAAGGTCCACCCGGCGGAGATCGCCAAGGCCCTCCAGCGGGAGGCCGACGAGCAGCGCAACGTGCTCGGTGAGGGCCGCGTGCTCGCGCCCAACCTCTACACCGTGCGGCTGGGCCGGGTCGACTACGAGAACCTCGCCGAATGGTCCGACCAGCTCGCCGGCGAGCTCGCCGACATGGTGACCGAGCACATCGCCGACGAGGGGTACCAGACCTTCGGTGACGTCCAGGTGACCCTGGAGCTCGACGAGGAGCTGCCCACCGGCGTCTTCGAGGTCAGCTCGCACGTCGCCGACCCCGCCCGCCCGCCGTCGCGGGAGGCCCGCCTGGCGCCGCCCCCGGTCAACGGCGCCAACCCCAGCGCGGCCCACCCCGCGCTGCCGCCGCTGCCCCCGTTGCGCGGGCGGGTGGCCACCGACACCGGCCGCCAGTCGCCGTCGGTCGTCGGCCGTGCCGGGTCGCGGGTCCAGCACGTCCTCGTCGTCGACGGCCCCGGGACGCGGCACACGCTGACCAGCGGCCGCAACATCATCGGCCGCGGCACGGAGGCCGACATCCGGCTGCCCGACACCGGGGTCAGCCGCAAGCACGTCGACGTCGTCCTCGACAACGGCACCGCCATCGCCGAGGACCTCGGCTCCACCAACGGGACGCTGGTGAACGGCCGGCGGATCAACCGCCAGGCCCTGTCCGACGGCGACGTGATCCGCATCGGGCACTCGGTGCTGGTCTACCGGCAGGACGGCGCGTGAGGTCGCGGCTGGAGAACCCCCGAACCGGCAGCAGCGTCCCCGCCGAGGTGGGCGCATGACCGCCGAGATCGTCCTGCAGATCTTCCGCTTCGGCTTCCTGCTGCTGCTGTGGCTGTTCATCTTCGCCGCGTTCCGGGTCGTCCGCGCCGACCTGTTCGGCGGCCGCGCCGGCCGGGTCGCCTCCGTCCCGCCGAGGGCGACGCCCTCGGGCAAGAAGAAGGCCCGCGGTCCGCGCACGCTCGTCGTCACCGCCGGCCCGCTCACCGGCACGAAGATCACCCTCGGGGAGCAGTCCATCCTCATCGGCCGCGCCGACGACTCCACGCTCGTGCTGACCGACGACTTCGCCAGCTCGCGGCACGCCCGCCTCACCAACCGCGCCGGCTCGTGGTACGTGGAGGACCTCGGCTCCACCAACGGCACCTACCTCGACACACAGCGCGTGCAGGGCCCCATGCTGGTCCAGCCGGGCCAGGTGATCCGGATCGGCCAGACGGCGCTGGAGCTGCGCTCATGAGCCTGGTCCTGCGCTACGCGGCGCGCTCCGACCGCGGCCTCATCCGCGGCAACAACCAGGACTCCGTCTACGCCGGGCCCCGCCTGCTCGCCGTCGCCGACGGCATGGGCGGCCACGCGGCCGGTGACGTCGCCAGCAAGGTCGTCATCGCCGCGCTCGAGCACCTGGACGACGACGCGCCGTCCGGCGACATGCTGCAGGCGATGCGCCAGGCGGTGTTCGAGGGCAGCGAGCACCTGCGCGAGGTGATCCGCGAGGCCCCCCAGCTCGAGGGCATGGGGACGACGCTGACGGCGATCCTGTTCGCCGGCGGCCGGCTGGCCCTCTGCCACGTCGGCGACTCCCGCGCCTACCTGCTGCGCGACGGCCAGCTCTCCCAGATCACGCACGACGACACGTTCGTCCAGACGCTGATCGACGACGGCCGGATCACGCCCGAGGAGGCCAACAGCCACCCGCAGCGCTCGCTGCTGCTGCGCGCCCTCAACGGCCAGGACGTCGAGCCCGACCTGTCCATGCGGGAGGCCCGCGCCGGCGACCGCTACCTGCTCTGCTCCGACGGGCTCTCCGGCGTCGTCAGCGAGGAGACCCTCGCCGAGGCCCTCAAGGACCCCGACCCGCAGTCGACCGCCGACCGGCTCATCGAGCTGGCGCTGCGCAGCGGCGGCCCCGACAACATCACGGTGATCGTCGCCGACGTCGTCGAGGACACCGGCCAGCCCGTGCTCATCGAGCCGGTGGTCGACGGCGCGGCCGGCGACAACGTCGGCCAGCGGCAGGTCGACCCCCGCTCGGCCGCGGGCCGCGCCGCCCTCGCCGACCCGCCGCCCCCGCCGCCGCCCGCGGTGCAGTCCGTCGTCGGCCCGCCGGTCCGGCGCCGGCGCCCGTGGCGGCTGGTGTTCGTGGCCCTCGGCCTGGTCGTGCTGCTCGTCGCCGGCGGCATCGGCACCTACGTGTGGGCCCTGCAGCACTGGTTCGTCGGCGTGGACGGCTCCGGCGACGCGGAGCGGGTGGCGGTCTTCCGCGGCCTGCACACCTCGCCCTTCGGCGTGGACCTCTACCGCCTCGACCGGGCCACCGACCTCGCCGTCAGCGACCTCGAGCCGGTGGCCCGCAGCCGGGTGCGCGACGGCATCGAGGCCGACGACGCCGCCGACGCAGAGCGCATCCTGACCGCGCTGCGCGACCAGCAGCTGCCGGTGTGCCCCGACCCGGAGGAGTCGACCAGCACGCCCAGCGCGTCGCCGAGCACCGAGCCGTCCGGTCTGCCGCCGCTCACCACGGACCCGTCGATCACACTGGCACCGAGCACGCCCACGACCACGACCACCGAGAGCCGGGCGACGACGCCGTCCTACGAGCCGGGAGTGGACTGCCGGGAGGAGAAGTGATGGCCGGGCCGTCCACCGACCCGCGCGGCATCGCCGCCGCCGGCGCCTCGCCCAAGCGCCGGGGCACGGAGCTGGCCCTGCTGGGCTTCGCCGTCCTCATCACGCTCGCCGCCCAGTGCATCGTCGACCTCACCGTCACCGGGTCGCTGCGGCCGGAGCTGGCGACCTTCGGGATCTGGATCACCGCCCTGTGGGCCGTGGCGCACGTCGTCGTCCGCAGGTGGGCGCCCTACGCCGACCCGCTGCTGCTGCCGTCGGTCGCGCTGCTGGTCGGCCTCGGGCTGTCGGTGATCCACCGGCTGGACCTGGCCGGCAGCCAGGAGGGCGGCGCCGACACCAGCGAGAGCGCGCCCACCCAGCTGCTGTGGGCCACGATCGGCGTGGCGCTGTTCGTCGCCGTGCTGGTGGTCATCCGCGACCACCGGGTGCTGTCCCGGTACGCCTACACGCTCATGCTCGTCGGCCTCGTGCTGCTGGCCGTCCCGGCGCTGCTGCCGGGCTCGATCTCCGAGGTCAACGGCGCCAAGATCTGGATCCGCGTCGCCGGCTTCTCCATCCAGCCCGGCGAGTTCGCCAAGATCTGCCTGGTCATCTTCTTCGCGGCCTACCTGGTCGACAAGCGCGACGTCCTCGCGCTGGCCAGCCGTCGGGTGGCGGGCCTGGAGCTGCCCCGCGGCCGCGACCTGGGCCCCGTCCTGGTCGCCTGGGTGTTCTCGATCCTCGTGCTGGTCTTCGAGCGCGACCTGGGCAGCTCGCTGCTGTTGTTCGGCATCTTCGTGGTGATGCTCTACATCGCCACCGAGCGGGCGAGCTGGCTGCTGATCGGCCTGGGGCTCTTCGCCGGTGGCGCGCTGCTGGCCTACCAGCTGTTCGCGCACGTCCAGGCCCGCGTCGACGTCTGGCTCGACCCGTTCGCCTACCGCGACGACGCCGGCTACCAGCTCGTGCAGTCGCTGTTCGGCCTGGGCACCGGCGGCCTGTTCGGCGCCGGGCTGGGCAGCGGCCGGCCCGACCAGGTGCCGGTGGCGAAGAGCGACTTCATCACGGCCGCGATCGGCGAGGAGCTGGGGCTCTTCGGGCTGGTCGCGGTGATCATCGTCTACCTGATCCTCGTCGAGCGCGGCCTGCGCACCTCGCTGATCGTGCGCGACGCCTTCGGCAAGCTGCTCGCCGCCGGCCTGGCCTTCGCCATCGCCTGGCAGGTGTTCGTCGTCCTGGGCGGGGTCACCGGGCTGCTGCCGCTGACCGGCCTGACCACCCCGTTCCTGGCCTACGGCGGCTCCTCCCTGGTCGCCAACTTCGGCCTCGTCGCCCTGCTGGTGCGGATCAGCGACGCCGCGCGCCGCCCGGCCGCGCCGCCGGCGCCGCAGCCGCCGCGGCTCGGTGACGCCCCGACGGAGGTCGTGCAGTCGTGAACGCGCCGCTGCGCCGCGTGGCGATCAGCGTGCTGGTGCTGTTCACCCTGCTGATCATCAACGTCAACTACATCCAGGTCGTCCGCTCCGACGAGCTGCGCAACGACTCCGGCAACACCCGCGTGCTGCTCGAGGAGTACGAGCGCGAGCGCGGGTCGATCGTCGTGGAGGGCACCGAGATCGCCCTCTCCGTGCGCACCGACGACCGGCTGACCTACCTGCGCCAGTACCCGCAGGGGCCGACCTACGCCCCGGTCACCGGCTACTACTCGCTGATCTACAACACCTCCATGCTGGAGCGGGCCGAGAACGACGTGCTCGCCGGCAACGACCCCCGGCTGTTCGCCCGGCGGCTGGCCGACCTGTTCACCGGCCGCGACCCCTCCGGCGGCGACGTCGTCCTCACCCTCGACCCCACGCTGCAGCAGACCGCCATGGAGGCCCTCGACGGCGTGGTCGGCGCCGTGGTCGCCCTCGACCCGTCCACGGGCGCCGTGCTGGCCCTGGCCAGCACGCCGACCTACGACCCGAACCTGCTCTCCAGCCACGACCCGGCCGGCATCCGCGACTACGCCGCCCAGCTCGACGCCGCCGACACCGACCCGCGCAGCAACCAGGCGATCTCGCAGCGCTACTCGCCGGGGTCGGTGTTCAAGGTGGTCGTGTCCGCGGCGGCCCTCGAGGACGGCTACACGCCGGAGACGGTCATCCCCGCCCCCGACCTGCTCACCCTGCCGGGCACCAGCACGGAGCTCGAGAACTTCAACGGCGAGACCTGCGACCCCAGCCAGGAGCAGCCGCTGATCGACGCGCTCACCATCTCCTGCAACACCGCCTTCGCCCAGCTGGGCATCGACCTCGGCGAGGACCGGGTCCGGGAGATGGCCGAGGCGTTCGGCATGGACGGCGAGGGTTTCCGCATGCCACTGTCCGTGGCGGGCAGCACCATCGGCGACATCGCCGACGACGCCCAGCTGGGCATCAGCTCCATCGGGCAGCAGGACGTGCAGATGACCCCCATGCAGGCGGCGATGATCGCCGCGGCGGTGGCCAACGACGGCACGCTGATGCAGCCCTACCTGGTCGACCAGGTGCGCGCCCCCGACCTCACGGTCATCGACCAGACCGAGCCGGAGGAGCGGGCGCAGCCGATCTCCGCCGACGTCGCCGCCCAGCTGCAGGAGATGATGGTCAGCGTCGTCGAGGACGGCACCGGCCGCCGTGCCCGCGTCGACGGCGTCACGGTCGGCGGCAAGACCGGCACCGCGGAGATCGGCGAGGGCCAGAGCCCGCACACCTGGTTCATCGGCTTCGGCAGCGAGGGCGACCGCGAGATCGCGCTCGCCGTGTTCGTGCGCAACGGTGGGCAGAGCGGCACCGAGGGCACCGGCGGTGACATCTCGGCTCCCATCGCCGGCCAGGTGATGGAGGCCTACTTCGGGGAACAGGGGGGCTGATGGCGCTGTCCCTGGGCACCCTCCTCGCCGGGCGCTACGAGATCACCGCACCCATCGCCGTGGGCGGCATGGGCGAGGTGTGGCGGGCGCGCGACCGCGTGCTCGACCGCACGGTCGCGGCCAAGGTGCTGCGCAGCGAGTTCACCGGGGACCCGAACTTCCTGGCCCGGTTCCGCAACGAGGCCCGGCACACCGCAGCGCTCTCCCACCCCAACATCGCCTCGGTCTACGACTACGGCGAGACCGTCGACGAGCGCACCGGCCACAACCTGGCCTTCCTCGTCATGGAGTTCGTCGACGGCCAGCCACTGGTCACGATCCTCCACGAGGAGGGCCGGCTCCCGGTCGACTGGACGCTGCACGTGCTCGGCCAGGCCGCCGAAGGGCTCTCCGTCGCCCACCGGGCCGGGGTGGTCCACCGCGACATCAAGCCCGGCAACCTCATGGTGCGGCCCGACGGCGTGGTGAAGCTGACCGACTTCGGCATCGCGCAGGCCCGCGACGCCGCCCCCCTCACCCGCACCGGCATGGTCGTGGGCACCGCCCAGTACCTCTCGCCGGAACAGGCGCAGGGCTTCGAGGTCACCGCCGCCTCCGACGTCTACTCCCTCGGCGTGGTCGCCTACGAGTGCCTGACCGGCGTGCGGCCCTTCGACGGCACCTCGCAGGTCGCGATCGCCCTGGCGCACATCAACCGGCCGCCGCCCCCGCTGCCCGCGGAGATCCCCCGGGCGGTGCGCGAGCTCGTCGAGCGGGCGCTGGCCAAGGACCCGGCCGAGCGCTTCCCCGACGGCGGCGCCTTCGCCGAGGCGGTCCGCGCGGTGGCCGCGGCCGCCGGTCCGGTCGCGGCGGCCGGCGGCCCGGTCACGGCGGCCACCACCGAGGTCATCGCCATGCCCGAGGACGGCACCCGCGTGCTCGGCGGCGGCACGGGGGCCGCCGCGGCGGTCCGCGGCCCCTCCACGTCGCCGCGGACCATGCCGCCGCTGCAGGGCCCGCCGGTCGACGGGGACGACGACCGGCGGGACGACGGCCAGCCGGCGCGGCGCAACCGGCGCGGCCTGTGGATCGCCGCCGTCGTCCTGGCCGTGCTGCTGCTGGCCGGCGGCGGGTGGCTGCTGCTGAGCGGCGACGGCGAGGAGAGCCCTCCGGGCGGCACCACGGCCAGCGCCTCCTCCACCAGCGCCGCCCCCACCACGGCCGGGACGGTGGTCGTCGACACCGCCGCCTACATCGGCCGGCCGTACGACGAGGTGCGCACCCTCCTCGAGGGGCAGGGGCTGCAGGTCAACCGCGAGGAGGCCGGCGAGGACCGGCTGGCCGCGCTCGGGCGGGAGCTCGCCGCGGGCGCCGTCGCCGGGTCCGACCCGGCCGACACCACCGTGCCGGTCGGCTCCGCGGTCATCCTGTTCGTCGCCGGGGACGGCTACGCGCCCGACGACGGCGACGACGGCCGGCCGACCGAGCAGCCGCAGCAGACGACCTCGTCGTCGACGACCTCGCGGCCGACGACCTCCTCGCAGGCCCCGACCACCACCACGTCCAGCCCCACCGAGACCACGACGGAGACGACCACGGCCACCGCGCCCGGGACGACGGCCGGCGAACCCCCCGCGGGCGAGGGGCCGGCGGAGGGCGAGGGTCAGGCGGACGGGGAGAGCCTCGGTGCGGCGGCTGTGCCGGATGGGACGTAGTGGTCCTCGACGTCCGGGATTCCCGGGATCCGGCGGCCGCGCCGGTTAGGGTGGCCGACGGCCCCCTCCGGCACCGCCCGGGCGTCCCCCGGGGCGCGCACGGCACCACCCGAGAGGACCCCGTATGACCACCCCGCAGGTGCTCGGCGAGCGCTACGAGATCGGCGGGGTGCTCGGCCGCGGCGGCATGGCCGAGGTGCACCGCGGGCGCGACCTGCGGCTCGGCCGCGAGGTCGCCGTCAAGGTCCTCCGCCAGGACCTGGCCCGCGACCCCTCCTTCCAGGTCCGCTTCCGCCGCGAGGCCCAGGCGGCCGCGTCGCTGAACCACCCCGCGATCGTCGCGGTCTACGACACCGGCGAGGACCGCACCGCCACCGGCGCGACGCCCTACATCGTCATGGAGTACGTCGAGGGCGAGACGCTGCGGGACGTGCTGCGGCGCGAGGGCGTCCTGCCGGCCGACCGGGCGATGACCCTCGCCGCCGACATCTGCGGCGCCCTGGACTTCAGCCACCGCAACGGCATCGTCCACCGGGACGTCAAGCCCGGGAACGTGATGATCACGCCGCAGGGGTCGGTCAAGGTGATGGACTTCGGCATCGCCCGCGCCGTCTCCGACTCCGCGGCCACGATGACGTCCACCGCGGCGGTCATCGGCACGGCCCAGTACCTCTCGCCGGAGCAGGCCCGGGGCGAGAGCGTCGACGCCCGCTCCGACGTCTACTCCGTCGGCTGCCTGCTCTACGAGCTGGTCACCGGGGCGCCTCCGTTCACCGGCGACTCCCCGGTCTCGGTGGCCTACCAGCACGTGCGGGAGGACCCGCGCCTGCCGTCGTCGATCAACCCGGCGGTCCCGCCGGAGCTCGACGCCATCCTGCTCAAGGCCATGAGCAAGAACCCGGCCAACCGGTACCAGTCGGCCGCCGAGATGCGCAACGACCTGCTCCGGGCGCTCGCCGGGCAGCGGGTCGAGGCCACCCCGGTGATGAACGACGCCGAGAAGACGACCCTGCTCTCGGCGGTGCCCGGCGCCGTCACCGACGACCAGGACTGGGACGAGGACCCCGAGGCGGCCCGCCGCAAGCGGCGCAACCGGATCATCGCGATCGTCGCGGCGGCGCTCGTGCTCGTCGGCGGGGCCGTGGCCCTGTTCCTGCTCCTCGGCGGCGGCGACGAGGAGCAGCCGCCGCCGGCCACGCAGCAGGTGACCGTGCCCAACGTCGTGAACCTGACGGAGGCCGACGCCCGCGCCCAGATCGAGGGCGCCGGGCTCGTCGTCGGCGACGTGACGACACAGCCGAGCACCGCCGAGCAGGAGGGCCTGGTGCTCTCGACCACCCCGGCCGGCGGCGCGGCCGCCGACGAGGGCACCGAGGTCGACCTGGCCGTGGGCGCCGGGCCGGACACGCTCGCCGTCCCGGCCGTCGTCGGCCTGGACCTCGACGAGGCCCGCGACAACCTCCGCGGCGCCGGTTTCACGGGGAACATCAACACCGAGCAGGTCGACAGCCTCGCCCCCGAGGGCGAGGTCGTCGACATCGACCCGGCGCAGAACTCGCAGGCGGCCCCCGACGTCGAGATCACCCTGTCGGTGTCCGACGGCGACGCCCCCGTCCCCGCCGTCGTGGGTCAGCAGCAGGCCGCCGCCGAGCAGGCCCTGGCCGACGCCGGCTTCGGCAACGTGGTCGTCGAGGAGGTCGAGTCCGAGCAGCCCGCGGGCACGGTCATCGGCGTCGACCCGGGCGCGGGCCAGCAGGCCGCCGCAGACACGCAGATCACGCTCCAGGTGGCGTCGGCGCCCACCCAGCTGACCGTGCCGCCGTCGATCGTCGGCCAGACCGAGGCGCAGGCGCGCGCGATCCTCCAGCAGGCCGGCTTCACCAACATCACGGCGATCCCCACCGATCCCGAGGCCGGCACGCCGGGCACCGTGGCCGGGTCCGACCCCCAGCCCGGCACGCAGGCCGACCCGGACACCGAGATCACCCTGCTGGTGGTCCCCGCGGCGCCGACCCCCGGCACGGAGGACTGAGCGAGCCCCCCGCAGGGCCTCGCTAGGCCGAGGCGGCGGCCAGCCGGCGGGCGCCCGCCGACGCCGCCTCGAGCCGCTCGGGGTCCGGCGCCAGGCCGCAGGTGGTCAGCCAGTTGGCCAGCATGCGGTGGCCGCCCTCGGTGAGGACCGACTCGGGGTGGAACTGCACGCCCTCGATCGGCAGCTCGCGGTGCCGCAGGGCCATCACCACGCCCGAGGGGGTGTGCCCGGTGACCTCGAGCTCGTCGGGGACGGTGGCCGGGTCCACGGCCAGCGAGTGGTAGCGGGTGGCGGTGAACGGCGACGGCAGGCCGGCCAGGACGCCCACGCCCTCGTGCACCACCTCGCTGGTCTTCCCGTGCAGCAGCTCCGGCGCGCGCACGACCTCGGCGCCGAAGGCCTCCGCGATGCCCTGGTGGCCCAGGCACACGCCGAGGACGGGGGTGCCGGCCTCGGCGGCCGCCCGCACCATCGGCACCGTCACGCCGGCGTCGGCGGGCGTGCCGGGGCCGGGGGACAGCAGGACCCCGGCGACGTCGAGATCGGCCAGCTCGTCGACGCTGACGGCGTCGTTGCGCCGCACGACGCAGCCGACGCCCAGCTGGCCCAGGTACTGGACCAGGTTGTAGACGAAGCTGTCGAAGTTGTCGACGACGAGGACGGGCCGGTTCGCGCGCACCCCTCAGGTGTACACGGCCGCGCTGCCCGCGTCGTCCCCCGGCCGCGTGCTGCCGGGCCTCAGCGGCCGGTGGCGTGCTGCAGGTCCAGCGGCCCGCTGTAGGCCGGGAGGGACACCTCGGCCCGCTCCCGGACGGTGAAGGTCAACCCGAACGCCTGCACCGCCTGCTGCAGGACCGCCACCTGCGGCGAGGCGGCCAGCTGGGCGCGCACGGCGTCGGCGTCGGCGACCGCGGTGATCACGAACGGCGGCGAGTAAGTGCGGCCCTGCAGGAGCAGCACGTTGCCCACGCAGCGGACGGCGCTGGTGGCGATCAGCCGCAGGTCCATGATGGCGACCCCGTCGGCGCCGGCGGCCCAGACGGCGTTGACGACCGCCTGGACGTCGGACTGGTGGATCACCAGGTCGTCCGGCCGGGCGTTCACCGGCAGGGTGCCGTCGGCCCGCGGCGGGGCGTCGTCGAGCACGATCTCCAGGCCCGGGCCCGTCAGCGGCACCAGCGCGGCCGACAGCGCTCCGGCGTCGGCGGCGTCGCGTGCGGCGGCGACGTCGCCGTCGCGGGCGGCCACCTGGTCGGTGAGCCCCTCCGCCTGCTCCTGGAGCTCGGCCAGCTGCGCCTGCTGGCTGCGGATCTCCTGGCCGCGCTGCACGATCAGCTCCGACAGCTCGGTGACCTCGCCGGCGCGCAGGTCGGTGCCCTGGGCGGTCCGCCCCGAGGTGGCGAAGAGCAGGCCCGCGGCGAGCGCGACCACGGGCACCAGCGCCGACCAGGCGGAGGGCCGGCGCAGGGGGCGCCGCAACCGGAGCGTCGACAGGGCCACGCGGACCTCCTCTCGGCCGTCGGGGCGGTACGAAGGGGGGAGGACACCACGGCGCAACCCCACCGCCGTCCCCTCGAAGCTTAGGCTGGGAGGCAGTTGGCGGCCGGTACGCCGAACCGGCCCGCGGAGGGAGTTCGCACGGTGCCCAAGTCCAAGGTGCGCAAGAAGTCGGTCTACACGCCGCCGGCCGACGCCCTGCAGTCGCGCGGTGCCCGCGCCAAGGCCGCCCAGCCCAGCCCGCGCTGGTACGCCGTCGTGATGGTCGCCCTCATGCTGCTGGGCCTGGCGTGGATCGTCGTGTACTACGTCGCCGGCGACCGCATCCCCGTGATGGTCTCCCTCGGCGCGTGGAACTTCGCCATCGGCTTCGGCGCCATGGTCGCCGGCCTGGTCATGTCGATGCGCTGGCGCTGACGGAGGACTCCGTTCGCCCCGTCCCGGCGCCTGTACACGAGGCCCTCGTCCCCCTGGGGACGGGGGCCTCGCTCGTTCCCGCCCTGGGGATTCTGTGCACAGCGACCGGCTGAGTCCACAGGTCGACATGGCGCTCCACCCCCAGGGTTGTCCACCGAGTGTGGAGAGAGGGAACCGGTCGTCACACCGCTGACCTGCGATTTCCGCCGCGCTGGGACTCGTGTGACCAGCCCGCCACCCGCGTAACTACACCGATGTGAGTCTGTCCCCAGCTGTGCACACAGCTGTGGAGAAGTCGACTTGTGTGCCGGGGCGCGGCGGTGACCTGCGGCTTTCCCGCGCCCCCCGGGTGTGGATCGGCACGCGCGTCGGTCACGGGGAGCAGCCGACCGCCCACGGGGCCCCGGCTGGCAGCCTGGGGACGTGCAGTGGTCCCCCCGCGCGGCCGAGACGGTGGCGCTCACCGCGATCGGGCTCGGTCTGGCCCTCGCCGTCCTGCTGGTCGACCCGCTGGGCCGGGTGCTCGTGGGCGCGGCGGCGCTGCTGGTGCTGGGGACGGCCGCCCGGGACGCGCTGCTGCGCCCGCGGCTGGCGGCCACGCCCGACGGCGTCGTCGTCCGCACCCTGACCGGGCGTCGGGTGCTGCCGTGGAGCGGGCTGCGGGTGCGGGTCCGGACCAGCTCGCGGTGGGGGCTGCGCAACCGCACCCTCGAGCTCGACACCGCCGCCGGGCCGGACGACGAGGGCGTCCTGGTCGTCCTCGGCCGGCGCGACCTCGGTGCCGATCCCGAGGTGGTGGCCCGAGCGCTGCGCGCGCTCGACCCGTCCTAGAGGACGGCGACCGTCGGCACCGCCAGGCAGAGGACCAGGAGGACGACGGCGAGCACGGCGACCCCGGCCAGCTGCGCCGGGCGGCTGCGGCGGGCGGCCACGAGCAGCCCCGTGGCCGCGATGCCCGCGAGCAGCCCGCCCAGGTGGCCGACGATCGAGATGCCGGGCACGAGGACGCTGACGAGCACGTTGATGGCCAGCAGCGCGACGATGCCGCGCAGGTCCTGCCGCCGGGCCACCATGAGGACCGCCAGGCCGCCCATGAGGCCGTAGAGGGCCGTGGAGGCGCCCGCGACGGGGACGCCGGGGTGGCTGAACAGCTCCACGGCCGCCGCGCCGCCGAGGACCGACAGGAAGTACAGCGCCAGGTAGCGCCAGCGGCCGAGGGCGTGCTCGAGCTCGGTGCCGAAGACCAGCAGCGCGAGCATGTTGAGCGCCAGGTGCACCGGGCCGACGTGCAGGAACGCGGCGGTGACCAGCCGCCACACCTCGCCCTGGTCGACCAGGACCGGGTACTGGGCGAGCCAGAAGAAGACCGAGGAGTCGTAGTTGTCGAGCGGGTCGTACCCCGCGACGCCGGCGGAGACCGCGGTGACCACGAACATCGCGACGTTGACCGCGATGAGCGTGAGGGTCACCGGCCCCCAGCGGCGCCCCGCCGACCGCACCCCGCCGCCGCGGACGCGGCGCACGCCGGCCTGCCCGGCGCGCACGCACTCCGGGCACTGGAACCCGACGGAGGCCGGGACCATGCACTCGGGGCAGATCGGCCGCCCGCAGCGGGTGCAGGAGATGCCGGTGGCGCGGTCCGGGTGCCGGTAGCAGGTGGTGGTCGGCGGGGCCGGCTGGGGCTCGCTCAGCTGCGCTGCACCTCGACCGACTGGATCACGACGTCCTCGACCGGACGGTCGTTGCGGCCGGTGGACACCTTGGAGATGCGGTCGACGACGTCGCGGCTCTCCTGGTCGGCGACCTCGCCGAAGATGGTGTGCCGCATGTTCAGGTGCGGGGTCTTCCCGACGGTGATGAAGAACTGCGAGCCGTTGGTGCCGGGCCCGGCGTTGGCCATGGCGAGCAGGTACGGCCGGTCGAACTGCAGCTCGGGGTGGAACTCGTCCTTGAACTGGTAGCCGGGGCCGCCGTAGCCCTGCCCGAGCGGGTCGCCGCCCTGGATCATGAAGCCGTCGATGATCCGGTGGAAGATCGTGCCGTCGTACAGCGGGGCGGTGGTCTTCTGCCGCGTCTCCGGGTGCGTCCACTCCCGGCGGCCCTCCGCCAGGTCGGCGAAGTTCGCCACCGTCTTGGGCGCGTGGTCGGGGAACAGGTTCAGCCGGATGTCGCCGTGGTTGGTGTGCAGGACGGCACTGCGCGCGGGGGTCGATTCGGTCACGCCGTCCACTCTCCCACTGCGGGCGGGGGCCGCGGGGGGCCGGGGAGCGGGACCTCCGACCCTGACCCGATGTGGGGGAACGAGATCCCCCGATTTGGCTCTCGTGAGGGAACCGATCCGGCCGCAACCTGGGAGGGCGGGGAACGGGGGCCTCGCGATCCGCCGGAGCTCCGGCGCGTCGACGACTCCCCTCGTCCGGCCCAGCAGGAGGCCATCCCCGTGAACGCCACCGACGCCCGCATCTCCCGCCGCGCCGCGCTCCACTGGGGAGCCGGCGCCGTGGCCACCGCCCTCCTCGGCGGCACCGGCGTCCTCGCGACCGCACGCCGCGCCGCGGCCGACGTCGTCGAGGCCGACCTGTTCGCGCTGCCCGGCGAGCGCGTGATGATCGACGGGCTGTTCGTGCCGTTCCTCGGCTTCGGCAGCACCCCCCAGCGACCCGAGCTGCCCGCCGGCCGGCTGGAGGTGCAGACCGGTGACACGGTCAGCCTGACCATCGAGAACGGCACGACGCGGCTGATCGGGCTGGCCGTGCCCGGGGTGGCGGCCGTGGACGGCGGCCCCGTCGCGCCGGGCAGCACCGGCACGGTCACGTTCACGGCACCCGACCGGCCGGGGACATCGGTCTACATCGGCACGGTGGACGGCAGCGCCGAGACGGGGCGGGCGCTGGGGGCCACCGGCGCCCTGGTCGTCCGGCCCCGCGCGGGCGCGGCGTCCGTGGGGGCCAACTTCCCCGGCGCCCTGGCCCGGGCGCGCCGCCAGCCGTTGTTCGGCACTCAGCCCGCGGTGTTCCCGACCGTGATCGTCCAGGAGCGCTCGTGGCTGTTCGCCGAGCTGAACCCCGCGACCGCCCGCGATCTCGCCGGCGGCCGGGTCGCCCTGCCCAGCGATCCGGAGCCGGAGTACTTCCTCATCAACGGGATCAGCGGGATGTTGGCGGTCGAGGACCCGGCCACCTTCCTGGAAGGCCGTGCGGGCGATCTCGGCCGGCCCGGGGACGCCACCCTCGTCCGCATGATCAACACCGGCCGTGCGCCGCGGTCGGTGCACTTCCACGGCAACCACTTCTGGGTCCTCAGCCACCCGGACACGCCCTGGATCGTCGGCGCCTTCAAGGACACGGTGCGGGTGCCCCCGGGCTCCGCGGTGGACGTGCTCTTCCCGATGGAGACCCCACCGGACTCGTTCCCGGTGGTCGACCGCGCGCAGAAGTACGTCGTGCACGACCACATCGAGATGGCCGAGACCGCCAGCGGGGGCCACTACGCCGGCGGCATGGTCTCCGAGGCCGCCTTCGACTGAGCCTTCGACCGAGATCCTCGACCGAGAGGAGCTGATCACCATGGCCGGCGGACTCGTCCCGATCGACCAGAACCGTCCCGCGGACCTCACCCAGTCGGTGCACTTCGGGCACAACTACCCGGAGGCGGGCCCCGAGACGCCCGGGCGGGTGCGGCCCGACGCGGCCTTCGTGCGCAAGGTCTTCAACGACAAGCTGGAGTTCTCCGACGGCGAGGACGTCGAGTACTGGGCGTTCAAGGACCCCGACGACGACAAGCCGTTCCCCTCGACCCCGATCCGGGTCCGGCAGGGCCAGGTGGTGCACACGACGATCGAGCCGTCGATCAACCGGCACACGATCCACCACCACGGCATCGAGCCGTCCACCTACAACGACGGGGTGCCGGACACCTCGTTCAGCGTCGCCGGCGACTACACGTACCAGTGGCGGGCGTCGCGGGCGGGCACCTTCTTCTACCACTGCCACCGCAATGCGCCGCTGCACGTGCAGATGGGCATGTTCGGCTACCTGGTCGTCGACCCGCCGACCGGCCCCGGGAGGCTCTACGTGGGCGGGCCCGAGTACGACGTCGAGGCGCTGTGGGCCACGTACGACGTCGACCCCGCGTGGCGCGACTACAACCACGCCTCCGGCGAGGAGAACGCGATCGCGGACCGGACGAGGCTCAACCGGTTCCGGCCCCGCTACTTCACGGTCAACGGCGTCGACGCCCAGCGGTCGCGGAACGACCCGAGGACGACGGTGCGGGCGCGGGTCGGGCAACGGATCCTGCTGCGGCACCTGACCGGCGCGTACTTCGTCAACACGGTGATCTTCCCCGGAGCGCTGCGGCCGGTCGTGCACATGTCCGACGGCGAGCCGCTGCCCGAACCGTTCCGGCTGCCGCAGAACCGCTTCACCACGACCACGGCCGAGCGCTACGACCTGATCCTCTGGCCGAGCACCGCGGGGACCCACACCGTCACCTACCAGTTCCGGCACTGGCTCACCGGCGCCCTCGCCGGCACGGCCACCGCCCACGTCGTCGTCACCTGACCCGGACGAGCGGAGGACCGCACCATGCGCACCTGGAGGAGGAGGACGGCCGTCGTCGGCACGCTGGTCGCGGTCGGCGTCGTGAGCGGCGTGACCGCCGGCCTGGCGGCCCTGCAGGACGACGGGGTGCACCTGTCCGCCGAGCTGGAGGACGGCGGCCACGCCTGGCTGGAACTGGAGGACCGCAACGCCCTGCCGGTGGTCTGCTTCATCTGGGACAGCGACGCACCGCAGGACGGCGACTCGATCCACAGCGCGATCCTCGACCGGGCCGGCGCGGAGGTGGTCGACCTGGGGATCGGCGACCAGTGGGTCGACGGCGGCGCCTCCGGCTGCGAGGTGGTGCGGGACGACCGGTTCCGCGACGTGTTCGCCGACCCCGGGGAGTACGTCGTCGAGGTGGTCGTCGTGGAGGAGCAGGGCACCCCGCCGACCCCACCGCTGCGCTCCGGGCCGCTGGCGCCCCACGACGGCACGACGACGTCGTCCGGCTGAGCGCCCGGCGACGTTCCACGGGAAACCGAGCGGACCGCTCGCGGGGGCTGCTACGTGGAGACGAGGGGAATCGAACCCCTAACCCCCGCCTTGCAAAGGCGGTGCTCTGCCAATTGAGCTACGTCCCCGGGCGAGCCGGGCGCCGGCCGGCTCAGCGTGCGGTGGGGGTGCTGACCGCGTCGGGCCCGCTGGTGGCCTCGTGCCACAGGTCGGCCTCGGTGCGGCCGGCCGAGCGCTTGCGGATCGCGGTGATCGCGCCGGCGACCGCTGCCGCGAGGGCCAGCTTCTTCAGCACGGAGTACCTCCTCGGGGCGCCGGGACGACCGGCACACGGGTGGGCCTGGGAGGACTTGAACCTCCGGCCTCATCCTTATCAGGGATGCGCTCTAACCGCCTGAGCTACAGGCCCGTGAACCTCGAACAGCTTACCTGGGCGTCATCACCGACCGAACGGGGGGTCGTGCCGGGTGGGGCCCGCAGGGCTCCGTGCAGGCGCGACGCCGCCGAGGGCGGCTCCTGGCCGCGGTGCAGCCCGCAGGGCCGCCCCGCCCTAGTCCCGCTCGGAGAGGGTCAGCTCCAGGCCGCCGACCAGGTCCGAGCAGAGGTTGTAGATGAACGTCCCGACGGTGCACAGCGCCGTCATCAGGACGACGTTGATCGCCCCGATCACCGCGGCGCCGCCGAAGACGATGCCCGGCGTGATGACCTCGCTGCCGCCGCCGTCACCCGACGCGCTGCCGAGCTGGCCGAACAGGTCGTTGAGGGTGTCGAACACGCCCAGGCCGGAGAGGACCCCGTAGAGGATCCCGACGGCCACCATCCAGATGAAGAACAGGGCGATCGAGAGCACCAGCGAGATCTTGAACGCCGACCAGATGTCGATGTTGCGCAGCTGCAGCCGTGCCCGCCGCGGGCCGCGGGGCGCGCCCTTGGCCGGCCGGCCCACCTTGCCCGCCTTCTTGGCCGGTGCCGACGCCGCGGCGCCACCGGCCGGAGCCCCGGCGGGAGCGCCCGCTCCCGGGGCGCCCGCTCCCGGGGCGCCCGCCACGGGGGCGGCACCGGGGGCGCCGGCACCGGGGGCGCCGGCTCCGGGACCCCCCGGCGGGACGGCGGCCGAGGCCCCGGTGGCGGGGGGCACCGGGGCACCCGTCGCGGGGCCGGCCGCGGACTGCGCGCGCTGGCTGCCCGTGGTCGGGATGGCCTGCGTCGTCGAGACCGACGCGGCGCCCGGGCCGCCGGCGGCGTCCTGCGTGCGCACCGAGCCCTGCCGGTCGCTCATCCCAGTCTCCCGTCCCCCGGCGCCGCGCGCCGCTCGCTCGCGACCGGTGCTCCCGGGGTGCGCGGTGCGGCACCCCGGGGCCGGTCAGGTCGGTGGTTCGACGGGGCGCGGCCCGTCCGCCGCGGGCTGCGGCGGCGACCGGGACCCCCGCCCGTCACCCGGTAACCCTAGGCTGCGGGCTCGTCATTGTCCGTGGTACGCGCGATTGCCACGATGCTCACGTCCTCCGGCAAGTTCATGAGCTTGACACCCATGGTGGCACGGTCCTTGTTGTGCCGCACGCCGTTGACCGGCGTCCGGATCACGCCGCCACCGGAGGTGATCGCGTACAGCTCGTCTCCGAGCCGGACGGAGAGCGCGCCGACCAGGTTGCCCTTGCGCGCCTTCGGGTCGGCGGTGAGCACGCCCTTGCCGCCGCGGCCCTGCGCCGGGTAGTTCTCGATCCCGGTGCGCTTGGCGAAGCCCCGCTCGGTCGCCACGAGGACGTCGACGCCCTCCTCGACCACGATCATCGACAGCAGCGCGTCGTCGTCGGCGAGGGAGATGCCGCGCACGCCCTCGGTGGCCCGGCCCATGGGCCGCAGCGTCGAGTCGTCGGCCTTGAACCGGATCGACATCGCCTTCCGCGTGACCAGCAGCAGGTCCTGCTCCGGGTCGATGAGGGCGGCGCCGATGAGCTCGTCGCCCTCGCGCAGGTTGATGGCGATGATGCCGCCGCTGCGCGGGGAGTCGAAGTCGGTCAGCCGGGTCTTCTTGACCTGGCCCTTGGCGGTGGCGAGGACCAGGTACGGCGCGACGCCGTAGTCCTTGATCTGCATGACCTGGGCGATCCGCTCGTCGGGCTGGAACGCCAGGATGTTCGCCACGTGCGCGCCGCGGGCGGTGCGGTTGGCCTCCGGCAGCTCGTAGGCCTTGGCCCGGTAGACCCGGCCCTTGTTCGTGAAGAACAGGATCCAGTCGTGGGTGGAGCCCACGAAGAAGTGGTCGACGATGTCGTCCTGCTTGAGCTGGGCACCCATCACGCCCTTGCCGCCGCGGCGCTGCGACCGGTAGAGGTCGCTCTTCGTCCGCTTGGCGTAGCCGGTGCGGGTGATGGTGACGACGACCTCCTCCTCCGCGATGAGGTCCTCCATGGAGACGTCGCCCTCGTTCGGCACGAACTTGGTGCGACGGTCGTCGCCGTACTTGTCGACGATCTCCTTGAGCTCGTCGCGGATGATCTGCCGCTGCCGCTCGGGGGAGGCGAGGATCGCCTGCAGGTCGGCGATGCGGGCCTCGAGCTCGGCCAGCTCGTCGTAGATCCGCTGCCGCTCGAGGGCGGCCAGCCGGCGCAGCTGCATGTCCAGGATCGCGGTCGCCTGGATCTCGTCGATGTCGAGCAGCTCCATCAGCCCACCGCGCGCCGCCTCGGCGGACGCGGCGCTGCGGATGAGCTGGATGACGGCGTCGAGCATGTCGAGCGCCTTGGCCAGACCGCGCAGGATGTGCGCCCGCTCCTCGGCCTTGCGCAGCCGGTACTGGGTGCGCCGGACGATGACGTCGATCTGGTGCAGCACCCAGTAGCGGACCAGCTCGTCGAGGCGCAGCGTCCGCGGGACGCCGTCGACGATCGAGAGCATGTTGCAGCCGAACGTCGTCTGCAGCTGGGTGTGCTTGTACAGGTTGTTCAGCACGACCTTGGCCACGGCGTCGCGCCGCAGCGTGATGACCAGCCGGCGGCCGACGCGGTCGCTGGACTCGTCGGCGATCTCGCTGATCCCCTGCAGCCGGCCGTCGCGGACGGCGTCGGCGATCGCCTCGGCCAGGTTGTCCGGGTTGACCTGGTAGGGCAGCTCGGTGACGACCAGCTGCACCCGGCCGCGGGCGTCCTCCTCGACCGTGACCACGGCGCGCATGCGGACCGAGCCGCGGCCGGTCCGGTAGGCGTCCTCGATGCCCTCGCGGCCGACGATCAGGCCGTAGGTCGGGAAGTCGGGGCCCTGGATCCGGGCCATGCAGGCGTTGAGGGCCTCCTCGGGCTCCGCCTGCGGGTGGTCGAGCATCCAGTAGACGGCCTCGGCCACCTCCCGCAGGTTGTGCGGGGGCATGTTCGTGGCCATGCCGACGGCGATGCCGGCCGAGCCGTTGATCAGCAGGTTGGGGATGCGCGACGGCAGGACCAGGGGCTCCTGGTTCTTGCCGTCGTAGTTGGGCTGGAAGTCGACGGTCTCCTCGTCGATGCCGGCCATCATCTCCATGGCCAGCGGGGTCAGCCGGGCCTCGGTGTAGCGCATGGCCGCGGCCGGGTCGTTGCCCGGGGAGCCGAAGTTGCCCTGGCCGTCGATCAGCGGGTAGCGCATCGCCCAGGGCTGGGCCAGCCGCACGAGGGCGTCGTAGATCGCCGAGTCGCCGTGCGGGTGGTAGTTACCCATGACCTCGCCGACGACGCGGGCGCACTTGACGTAGCCGCGGTCGGGGCGGAAGCCCTGGTCGTACATCGCGAACAGCACCCGGCGGTGCACCGGCTTGAGGCCGTCGCGGACCTCGGGCAGCGCGCGGCCGACGATGACCGACATCGCGTAGTCGATGTAGCTGCGCTGCATCTCCTGCTGGAGGTCGACCGGCTCGACGCGGTCGCGGAAGGGGGTTTCGGTCACCGTTCAGGTCCTCAGTCGAAGGACCCCGTCCTCCCCGCCCCTCGCGAGCTCGGGCGGACCCGGGACGGGGCCGGGGATGGTGCGGGCAGTGGTCCTCGGCTACACGTCGAGGAAGCGGACGTCCTTGGCGTTGCGGGTGATGAAGCTGCGGCGGGCCTCGACGTCCTCGCCCATCAGCACGCTGAACAGCTCGTCGGCGGTGGCGGCGTCCTCGAGGGTGACCTGGAGCAGGATCCGGGTCTCCGGGTTCATCGTGGTCTCCCACAGCTCGGTCGCGTTCATCTCGCCGAGGCCCTTGAACCGCTGGATCGCGTCGTCCTTCGGCAGCTTGCGACCGGCCTCGGCGCCGGCCTTGAGGACGGCGTCGCGCTCCTTGTCGGTGTAGACGTACTCGTCACCGATCTTGCCGCCCCACTTGATCTTGTACAGCGGCGGCTGGGCCAGGTAGACGTGCCCGGCCTCGACCAGCGGCCGCATGAACCGGAACAGCAGGGTCAGCAGCAGCGTGCGGATGTGCTGGCCGTCGACGTCGGCGTCGGCCATCAGCACGATCTTGTGGTAGCGCAGCTTCGACAGGTCGAACTCGTCGTGGATGCCGGTGCCGAAGGCCGTGATCATCGACTGGACCTCGGTGTTCTTGAGGACCCGGTCGATGCGCGCCTTCTCGACATTGATGATCTTGCCGCGGATGGGCAGGATCGCCTGGAACATCGAGTCGCGGCCGGACTTCGCCGAGCCGCCGGCCGAGTCGCCCTCGACGATGTAGATCTCGGAGTTGCGCGGGTCGGTGGAGCGGCAGTCGGCCAGCTTGCCCGGCAGCGAGTTGTTGTTGAGGACGTTCTTGCGGGCCAGCTTGCGGGCGTCCTGCGCGGCCCGGCGGGCGCGCGCGGCCGAGCTGGCCTTGGAGATGATCGTCTTCGCCTCGGACGGGTTCGCCTCGAACCAGTGCCCGATCTGCTCGTTGCAGACCCGCTGCACGAAGCCCTTGACCTCGGTGTTGCCGAGCTTGGTCTTCGTCTGGCCCTCGAACTGCGGGTCGCCGATCTTCACCGAGACGATGGCGGCGAGACCCTCGCGGATGTCCTCGCCGGTGAGCTTCTCGTCCTTCTCCTTGAGCAGCTTCTTGTCCACGGCGTACCGGTTCACCACCGAGGTGAGCGCCGCGCGGAAGCCCTCCTCGTGGGTGCCGCCCTCGTGGGTGTTGATGACGTTGGCGAACGTGTAGACCGACTCGGAGTACGACTCCGACCACTGCATCGCGACGTCGACCGACATGCGCATGTCGTTCTTGCCGGTGCCCTCGGCGGAGAAGCTTACGACCGACTTGTGGATCGGGTTGCGCTTGGCGTTGATGTGCGCGACGTAGTCGATCAGGCCACCCTCGTAGTGGTAGGTGACCTCCGTCGCCTCGAACGCCTGCGCCTCGGCCGCCGGGTCCGGTGCCTCCACGGCGACCGAGGTCTCGTCGGCCACGCCGGTCTCGGCCTTGCCCTGCCCGGGCCGCTCGTCGCGCAGGACGATCTTCAGGCCCTTGTTGAGGAAGGCCATCTCCTGCAGCCGCCGGCTGATGGTGTCGAACGAGTAGCTCGTGGTCTCGAAGATGTCGCCGTCGGCCCAGAAGGTGATCGCGGTGCCGCGCTTCTTCGTCGGGCCGACCTCCTCGAGCGGACCGGGCTTGGCGTAGTCGTAGACCTGGTGCCACTCGGTGCCGTGGGTCCAGACCCGGACGTCGAGCCGGGTCGACAGCGCGTTGACCACGGTGACGCCGACGCCGTGCAGACCACCGGAGACGCCGTAGCTCTTGCCGTCGAACTTCCCGCCCGCGTGCAGGACGGTCATGATCACCTCGACGGTCGGGCGCTTCTCGACCGGGTGCATGTCCACCGGGATGCCGCGGCCGTTGTCCTCCACCCGGACGCCGCCGTCGGCCAGCAGCGTCACCTTGACGGTGTCGCAGAAGCCGGCCAGCGCCTCGTCCACGGCGTTGTCGACGACCTCCCACACCATGTGGTGCAGGCCGCGCTCGCCGGTGGAGCCGATGTACATGCCGGGGCGCTTGCGCACCGCCTCGAGGCCCTCGAGGACGGTGATGGAGCTGCCGGAGTACGAGTTGTCGGTCTTGGGTCGGGCGACCACGAGGGGCCTTTCTCTCGCGCAACCGGCGCGCGGCGGCCCGTCGACGCTGAAGGGCACGGAGGGCGCAGAACGGCGCTCAGCCGGTTGCTGGCGGTTTCTCCCGTCCAGTCTACCTGTGCCACCGACAGGAATGCCGCCGTCCACGCCCTGAGGCAGCATCTGCGCCACAAACGACTCGCCAGCCACCACCGGTGCTGCCCCCGGGGGTGACACGCCGTCCCTGGGGGCGCTGGGACGGCGGCGCCGCCCGGCGCCCGGCTCAGCCCGGCAGCCGGCTGGCGTCGAGCCGCCCGGGGGAGCGGTTCGCCAGCACGGTGACCACCCACAGGACGACGCCGATGCCGAGCAGGATCCCGGCGATCCGGTACTGCTCGGCCGGGCGGCCGGCCCACGGCGTGGCCAGGAAACCGCACGCGAGCGCGCCGACCACGGGGAGCACGGTGGGCGTGCGGAAGTGGTCGGCGTCCACGTGGTCGCGGCGCAGGACCAGCACCGCCACGTTGACGACGGTGAAGACGCAGAGCAGCAGCAGCGCCGTCGTCCCGCCGAGCGCCGGGACGCGGCCGACGAACGTGATCAGCCCGATGGCGAGCACGGTGGTGAACAGGATCGCCGGCCACGGGGTGCGGCGGCGGGGGTGCACCCGGCCGAGGAAGGCCGGGAGGACGCCCTCCCGGGACAGCCCGTAGACCAGCCGGCTGGCCATGAGCATGTTGATCAGGGCGGTGTTGGCGACGGCGAACATCGTGATGACGCCGAACAGGCCCAGCGGGAAGGCCGGCGCCCCGGCCTCCACCACCTGCAGCAGCGGGGTGTCGCCCTCGCTGAGCCGGTCCGCGGGCACGAGCGCGATGGCCGAGATCGACACCAGCACGTAGATCAGGCCGGTGAGCAGCAGGCCGGCCAGCAGCACCTTGGGGAAGATCCGCCGGGGCTCCTTGCACTCCTCGGCCATGTTGACCGAGTCCTCGAAGCCGACCATCGCGAAGAACGCCAGGCCGGTGGCGGCGACGACGCCGGCGAAGACGGTCCTGTCGCCGGTGTCGAACTCGGTGACCCGCGAGAAGTCCCCTTCGCCGAAACCGAGCGCCCACAGGCCGATGGCGATGATGATCAGCAGGCCGGAGAGCTCGACGCAGGTGAGGACGACGTTGGTCTTCACGCTCTCGCCGACCCCGCGCAGGTTCACGAGGGCCACCAGGGTCATGAAGCCGAGGCCGACCAGCGTGATGCCCACGCCCTCGCCCAGCCCCAGGTCGAACACCTCGGCGAAGTTCGCGCTGAACGCCCGCGCCGCGGTCGAGGCCGAGGTGATCCCGGAGCTCATCACCGCGAAGGCGACGATGAACGTCAGGAAGTGCACGCCGAAGGCCTTGTGCGTGTACAGCGCGGCGCCGGCGGCCCGCGGGTACTTCGTGACCAGCTCCAGGTAGCTGAACGCGGTGATCAGTGCGACCAGGAACGCGATGAGGAACGGCAGCCACACGACACCGCCCACCTCGGCGGCCACGGTGCCGGTCAGCGCGTAGATGCCGGTGCCCAGGACGTCGCCGACGACGAAGAGCAGCAGCAGGCCCGGTCCCATGACCCGCCGCAGTTCCGGCTGGGCGCCGGCGCGCGCGTCGGTGGAGGTCTCCGCCATGACGGAATCGTGGTGCGGGCGGCGGGCGCCCGCGAGTCGGGCGGGGGGCGCGCGGGCGCCGGACACTCGGGAGGTGGACGAGCCCGGGACCACCCGACCGCTGACCTGCCTGGTGACGGGCGCGACCGGCTACATCGGGGGACGGCTGGTGCCCGAGCTGCTGGCCGCGGGCCACCGCGTGCGCGTGCTGAGCCGCTCGCCGGAGCGGTTGCGCGACCACCCGTGGGCCGGCCGGGTGGAGGTGGCCCGTGCCGACGCCGGCGACGCCGAGGCGGTGGCCGCGGCCTGCGCCGGCGTCGACGTCGTCTACTACCTGATCCACGCGCTGGGCACGGGGCCGGAGTTCGAGGAGACCGACCGGCGCACCGCCCGGGTGGTGGCGGCCGCGGTGCGCGAGGCGGGCGTCGGCCGGCTGGTCTACCTCGGCGGCCTGGAGCCGCGGGGCGAGGAGCTCTCGCCGCACCTGCGCTCGCGGGCCGAGGTCGCCGGGATCCTGCTCGGCTCCGGCGTCCCGACCGTCGTGCTGCGGGCGGCGGTCGTGCTCGGTTCCGGGTCGGCGTCGTTCGAGATGCTGCGCTACCTGACCGAGCGGCTGCCGGCGATGGTGACGCCCAGCTGGGTGCAGAGCCGCATCCAGCCGATCGCCGTCCGCGACGTCCTGCGCTACCTGGTCGGCTGCGCGACGCTGCCGCCCGAGGTGCACCGGTGCTTCGACATCGGCGGCCCCGACGTCATGACCTACGAGGAGATGATGCAGCGGTACGCCCGGGTGGCCGGGCTCCCCCGCCGGCGCATCGTCCGCGTGCCGGTCCTGTCGCCGTCGCTGTCCAGCCACTGGGTCGGCCTGATCACCCCGGTGCCGGCGTCGATCGCCCGGCCGCTGGTCGAGTCGCTGCGCAACACCGTCGTCTGCGGCGAGCACGACATCTCCCGCTGGATCCCCGACCCGCCGGAGGGGTTGCTCGGCTTCGACCGGGCGGTGGCCCTGGCGCTGCAGCGGGTCCGGGAGGCGGCCGTCGCCACCCGCTGGTCGTCGGCCTCGGTGCCGGGCGCGCCGTCCGACCCGCTGCCCACCGACCCCGACTGGGCCGGCGGCAGCCTCTACGTCGACGAGCGGGTGCGCACGACCTCGGCGTCGGCGCAGGCGCTGTGGCGGGTGGTCGAGGGCATCGGCGGCGAGGCCGGCTGGTACTCGTTCCCCCTCGCCTGGCGGGTGCGCGGCTGGCTGGACCGGCTGGTCGGCGGGGTGGGCCTGCGGCGGGGACGGCGCTCGCCGCACGACCTGTACGTGGGCGACGCGCTGGACTTCTGGCGGGTCGAGGAGGTGGAGGACGGCCGGCTGCTGCGGCTGCGGGCGGAGATGCGGCTGCCCGGGCTGGCCTGGCTGGAGTTCCACGTGGAACACGGGCGGCTGCGGCAGCGGGCGACGTTCCACCCGCGCGGCCTGCTCGGCCACCTGTACTGGTGGGCCGTCGCCCCGTTCCACGGCGTCGTCTTCGGCGGCATGGTCCGCGGCATCGCGCGGGCCGCCGAACAGCGGTCCTCCGCGACGGCCTAGACGAGCAGCTGGGCCGCGGCCAGCTCCCGGTAGAGCGGGCTGGTCTCGACCAGCTCGGCGTGCGTGCCGCGGGCCACCGCCCGGCCGGCGTCGAGGACGACGATCTGGTCGCTGTCGAGCACGGTCGACAGCCGGTGCGCGACGACCAGCAGCGACCGGTCGGCGGCGGCCGCGGCCAGCGTGTCGCGCAGCAGGCTCTCGTTGCGGGCGTCGAGGCTGGCGGTCGGCTCGTCCAGCAGCAGCAGGTCGGGGCGGGCGAGCAGCGACCGGGCGATGGCCAGCCGCTGCCGCTCGCCGCCGGAGAGCAGCACGCCGTCGTCGCCCACCGGGACGTCGAGCCCCCGCGGGGACCGCTGCACGATGCCGGTCAGACCCACGTCGGCGAGGACCGCCCACAGCTCGTCGTCGCCGGCCTGCGGCGCGGCCAGCAGCAGGTTCTCGCGCACGGTGCCGGCCAGCACCGGCGCCTCCTGCTCGACGTAGCCGAGCCGGGCGCGCAGCGCGGCGCGCGGCAGGTCGCGGACGTCGGTGCCGGACCACCGGATCGCCCCGCCGGTGAGGGGGTAGAAGCCCTCGATCAGCGCGAGCACCGTGGACTTGCCGGCGCCGCTCGGGCCGACCAGCGCCACCCGGCTGCCGGCGGGCACGGCGAGCGACAGCCCGTGCAGCACCGCCGTGCCGTCGGGGTAGGCGAACGAGACGTCGTCGAGCTCCAGCAGCGGGACGGCCGCGCCGGCCGCGGGTGCCCGGGGGAGCGCGGTGGCGGAGCCCCGTTCCGGTCGCTCGTCGTGCTCGGGTTCGAGCTCGAGCACCTCCCGGATGCGCCCCAGGGCGCCCAGCCCGGTCTGGATCTGGGTCCACGCCGCGATGGCCTGGCCCAGCGGGATGACGAGCAGGAACAGGTAGAGGATGAACGCGACCAGGTCGGCGACGCGGATCGACCCCGTGGCCACCCGGTACCCACCGACGCCGAGCACGGCCAGGAACGCGCCCTGCACGGCGATCGCGCCGGCCGGGGCGATGAGCGCCTCCAGCCGGGCCAGCCGGACGCCGGCCGCGTACGCGCGGGTGGCGCTGGCGTCGACCACGGCCACCTCCCGCGCGGTGGCGCCGCTGGCCCGGATGGTCCGCACCGCCGACAGCGCCCGCTCGACCGCCGCGGTCATGGCCCCGACCGCCTCTTGTGCCTGCCGCGACAGCCGGCGCGCCCCGCGCGAGGCGGTGATCGCCACCCCCGCCCCGACGACGACCGCGACGACGGTCACCAGCAGCAGCCAGCCGTCGACCAGCGCCATGGCCACGAGCGAGCCGACGCCGACCACCGCCGAGCCGGCCACCTCCACCACGCCCGAGGTGACCGTGGCGCGCAGGAGCGTGGTGTCGGCGCCGACGCGGGACATCAGGTCGCCGGTGCGCCGCCGGTCGTACTCGGCCACCGGCAGCCGCAGCAGCCGCTCGGTCAGCGTCCGGCGGGTGGTGAGGACGACACCCTCCGCCGTCCGCTGCAGCAGGAACTGCTGCGCGGCACCCAGCAGCGCGGCGGCGACGAGCACGACCAGCAGGACGACGACCGGGCCGACCAGCCCCCCGCCCCGGCCGACCGCGTCGATGACCCGGGCGATGAGCGCCGGCTGGGCCAGCGCGGCCAGGCCGCCGGCCAGGCTGAGGACGGCGGCGAGCGCGAGCGCCCGCCGGTGCGGGCGCAGCAGGGGGAGCAGGTCGCGCGGCCGCGCGGTGGCGACCTCGTCCGCGGCGGGACCGGGCGCGGCGTCGGTGCTCACCGCCGGCGGCCGGGCTAGTGGCCGGCCAGCGCGCCGAGGACGGCGCCCAGCAGCCGGGCGTGGTGCTCGATGAGCGAGGGCCGGTGCCCGTCGGGCCGGATCGCGGCCACGTGACCGGCCGCGGTCCAGAACTCGTCGCCGTCGTCGCTGCCGAGCAGCAGGCCGCGCAGGGTCGGGTCGGCCACGAGGCGGCGCAGGTCGGGGCCGTCCTCGGCCGCGAGCAGCACCCAGCGGGTGTCGAACTCCTCGTCCCCGCTCGGGATCTGCAGCAGCCCGCCGGTGCCGTGCTTCCAGAACCGCGCGGGGGTGAGCCGCATCCGCGGCAGCGGGAGCAGCACCGGCGCGGCGGTGACCGCGTACTCCGGCACCCGGTAGCGGCCGGACTCGTAGACCACGTCGAAGGCGACGAGGTCGGTGGTGCCGACGCGCCCCCGGACGACGGCCGCGGGCCGGTGGTCCCTGCCCAGCCGCACCGGGGCGGCGGCGATGAGCTCGCCGAGGACGGCGTCCTGCGGCTGCGCGCCGTCGCTGACCGCCCAGCCGTGCTGGACGGCCCAGGCCTGCGCGCCGACGAGGTCGCCCTGGTAGGCGAAGACCTGCTCGACCGCGCCCGGACGGCGTCGGCGCCCGCCGAACAGCCCCCGCCGCGGCTGCTCCGCCGGCGGGGGGTACGGGCCCGGCTCCTCGGCCGGGGGCTGCTCCGGCGGGATCGCGCCGGGCTGGGTCTCGTCGCGCTGCGCCGGGGGGAGCGACCAGCCCGGCGGCTCCCAGGGGGCGGGCTCCTCCGGCCGCGACGGGCCGCGGTCGGCCTGGGGCTGGTCGCCGCCGCCCCCCAGGTGCGCCGGTTCCTGCCAGCCGGCGCCCTCGTCGCGGCGGTCGTCGAAGCCGTCCCGGTCCCTGCTCATCGCTGCCTCGTCCTCCCGGTGCCGGCGTCCGCGCCGGCGCCCGTCATCCGTACGTGTCGCGGGGCCCGCGGCCGCGCACCGAGCGCGGCCCCTTCTTCCAGCTGGGCGCCGTCGGTCCGACAACGCGCAACCTGGTCACGACGTCCCCGCCGACCTGTGCCCGCAGCTTGGCCAGGATGCTCGGCGCGAGCAGCCGCAGCTGGGTGGCCCAGGCCGTGGACTCGGCCTGGACCAGCAGCTCGCCGTCGGTGAGCGTCTGCGGGGTGCAGTGCGCGGCGATGTCGGGGCCGACCAGGGCCGACCAGCGGCCGAAGACCGTGCCCACCTTCGTGCGCTCGGACCAGTCCTGCGCGCTGACCAGGGAGTCGACCAGCCGGCCCAGCGGCTGCGGGTCGTCGTCGCCGGGGCGCGGGCCGGTCCAGGTGCGCCGGGGGCCGGCGATCCGCCGGCGGGTCGGCTGCGGCCGGGCGGCCGAGGCGGCGCGGGCCGCCTCCAGCGCGGCGCGGGCGATGTCGCTCGGCCGCGCGGGCCGGTCATCGGTCACCGGGCACCTCCAGCAGTGACGGCCCCTCGTGCCCCGCGCCCTCCGCGAGCCCGGGGTCGGCCCCCGGGGGGAGGCCGGCGTCGCCCAGCGGCGTCGCCGTCCCGCCGCCGACGAGCACCACCGCGCCGCGCAGCTCCGCGGGCACGTCCTCCAGGACGGCGGCCGTGATGAGCGTCTGCTCGGCCGACCGGGCCACCGCGGCCAGGGCGGCTCGGCGGTCGGCGTCCAGTGTGGCGAAGACGTCGTCGAGCACGAGGACGGGCTCCTCGCCGTCGGCCCGGAAGAGGGCGAAGGTGGCCAGCTTGAGCGAGAGCGCGAGCGACCAGGACTCCCCGTGGCTGGCGAACCCCTTGGCCGGCGAGCCGCCGAGGTGGATGACCAGGTCGTCGCGGTGCGGCCCGACCAGGGTCATCCCGCGGTCGACCTCCTCGCGCCGCCGCTCCGCGAGCCGGTCCCGCAGCGCCGCGGCGAGCTCGTCCGCCGTCGGCAGCGGCGTCTCGGGCGGCACCGGACCGCCGTCGCCGGCGAGCGGCACGGTGCTCGCGTACCCGAGCCCGGCGGGGGCGGCGCCCGGCCCGGCGACGGAGGCGTAGGCGCGGCCGACGTGCGGCGCCAGGTCGGCGACCAGCCGCAGGCGCGCGGCGAGCAGCTGGCTGCCCAGGTCGACGAGGTGACCGTCCCAGACGTCGAGGGTGGCCAGGGCGTCGCCGCGGGCCAGCCGGGCGGTCTTCAGCAGCGCGTTGCGCTGCTTGAGCACCCGGTCGTAGTCGCTGCGCACGCCGGCCAGCCGGGGGGTGCGGCTGACCAGCAGCTCGTCGAGGAAGCGGCGGCGCTCGGTGGGGTCCCCGCGCACCAGGGAGAGGTCCTCGGGCGCGAAGAGCACCGTCTTGACCACGCCGATCAGCTCCCGGGGGCGGGGCAGCGGGGCCCGGTTGACCCGCACCCGGTTGGCCCGGCCGGGGTTGACCTCGATCTCGACCAGGAGCTCGCGGTCGCCGCGCCGCAGCGCGGCGCGCACCACGGCCTGCGGGTCGCCGGTGCGGACCAGCGGGGCGTCGGTGGCCACCCGGTGGCTGCTCAGGGTGGCCAGGTAGCCCACCGCCTCGACGAGGTTGGTCTTGCCCTCGCCGTTGCGGCCGACGAAGACCGTCGGGCCGGGGCGCAGCGCGAGGTCGACCCGCTCCCAGTTGCGGAAGGAGCCCAGCTGCAGGTGCCGGACGTACACCGGTCACGCCCCTCGGGGGGTGCTGGGGCGACCCCTCCGCGGAGCCCCGCGCCCAGCTCGAACGGCCCCGCCCCCGGCTCGCGGAGGCCGGGGACGGGGCCCTCCCAGGCGGGCAGGGGGATCCGTCCTCACGCCGGGCGCTCGACCTCCTGCGCCGCGACGGCGTGCACGGCGTGGCCGCCGAACTGGTTGCGCAGCGCGGCGACCGCCTTCATGGTCGGGGAGTCGTCCTGGCGCGAGACGAAGCGGGCGAACAGCGAGGCGGCGATCGTCGGCATCGGGACGGCGTGCTCGATCGCCTGCTCGACGGTCCACCGGCCCTCCCCCGAGTCCTCGGCGTAGCCGCGGATCCGCTCGAGCTTGGGGTCCTCGTCGAGGGCGCGCACCAGCAGGTCGAGCAGCCACGAGCGGATGACCGTGCCCTGCGTCCACGACGCGATGACCCCGGGGACGTCGTCGACGAGGTCGGTGGCCGCGAGCAGCTCGTAGCCCTCGCCGTAGGCCTGCATCAGCGCGTACTCGATGCCGTTGTGGACCATCTTCGAGAAGTGGCCGGCGCCCGGGCGCCCGGCGTGCACGAAACCGGCGCCGGGCAGCGCCTGGCCGGACTCGTCGGTCGGCGAGGGCGGGCGCAGCGCGTCGAAGATCGGCTGCACCCGGGCCACGTGCTCGGCGTCACCGCCGACCATCAGGGCGTAGCCGTTCTCCAGCCCCCACACCCCGCCGGAGACGCCGCAGTCGAGGTAGCCGATGCCCTTGGCGCCGAGCGCCTCGTGGTGCAGCAGGTCGTCGGTGAACTTCGAGTTGCCGCCGTCCACCACGACGTCGCCGGGGCTGAGCAGCTCGCCGAGCTCGCGGACGACCGACCGGGTGGCCTCGCCGGCGGGGACCATGACCCACACCACCCGCGGCGCCTGGAGGGCGTCGACCAGCCCCTGCAGGCTGTCGACGTCGCTCTTCGGCGAGCTCCTGTCGTAGCCCACGACCTCGTGGCCGGCGCGGCGCACGCGCTCGGCCATGTTGCCGCCCATCTTCCCCAGACCGACCAGCCCCAGCTGCACGGCGACGTCCTCTCTCGAAACGAACTGCGTTGGTGTGCGCTCGCGGTGCCCGGGCGGCGGTGACCTGACACCTGCTCGACGGGTCAGCCGGGCAGGCGGACCGGCATGATCAGGTAGCGGTAGCTGCCGCTGCGCTGCGCCGGGCTCGCCGGCGCGGCGTCGCCGCCGGCGCCGTCGTCGTCGGCGGCGGGCTCGTCGACCCCCGACAGGACGGCGGGCTTGAGCGGGCTGGTGAAGTCCATGCGCGCCCGCGGCGTGTGCACCGACGCCAGCCCGTCGAGCAGGAAGGTCGGGTTGAAGCCGATCGTCAGCGGCTCGCCGTCGAACTCGACGTCGCAGCGCTCCTCGGCCTGGCCCTCGTCGTCGGTGCCCCCGGCGCGCAGGGTGACCTGCCCGGGGGTGAACTCGCACCGCAGCGGCGTGCCCCGCTCGGCGACGAGCGCGACGCGCTTGGCGGCGTCGGTGAACAGGCCGACCGGCAGCACGGCGTGCGCGTTCGACTCGTTCGGCATGATCGCGCGGTACTTGACGAACTCGGCGTCGAGCAGCCGGGTGGTCGTCTGCCGGTCCTTGCCGGACAGGCCGAGGATGCCCTCGCCGGAGCCGCCCGACGACAGCGAGACCACGATCTCCGGGCCGCTGGTGAGCGTCTTCGCGGCATCGGCGAGCGTGCGCGCCGGCACCAGGACGGCGGCCGAGGTGCCCGGCGTCTCCGGTCGCCAGGCGAACTCGCGCACCGCGAGGCGGTAGCGGTCGGTGGCGGCGAGGGTGATCAGGTCGTCCTCGATCTCCAGCCGGACGCCGGTGAGCATCGGCAGGGTGTCGTCGCGGCCGGCCGCCACGGCGACCTGGCCGACCGCCTCGGCGAACACGTCGCTGTCGACCACCCCGGCCGACGACGGCATCGACGGCAGGGAGGGGTAGTCCTCGACCGGCAGCGTCGGCAGGCTGAACCGCGCGTTGCTGCAGGCGATGGCCAGCCGCGCGCCCTCGGCGGTGATCTCGACCGGGTGCGGCGGCAGCGCGCGGGTGATCTCGGCGAGCAGCCGGCCCGGCACGAGCGCGCGACCGCCCTCGGTGGCGTGCACGTCGACCTCGGCGCGGGCCGAGACCTCGTAGTCGAAGCCGGAGACGGAGAGCTGGTTGCCGTCGACCTCCAGCAGGATGCCGGCGAGGACCGGCACCGACGGCCGCGGCGGAAGGCTGCGCGCCGTCCAGGCGACGGCGTCGGCGAGCACCTCTCGTGCCACCCGGAACTTCATGACTCGACCCACCCCAGCTCTGCCCGAGGGGTGAGGACTCCGGTGTCCTCACCCTCCGCGGGATCTCCCGTGCTCATGTGCGTGTGCTCCCCCGTGTGCTCATCGTGCCTGGTGCGCCTGCCTCAGTGGAAACCCGTGCCCCCCGGAGGGCCCGCCCAGCGCAGCGTCCCCACCCAGACTGGGGTTCGAGAATTTCCCGGGACATCTCCTTCATCCTCGTCATCACCGGTGTGGATCCTGGGGACGGAGCCCGTTCGCGCAGGTCGTCGCACAAGTCGACATGTTGGTGCGTTGTGGGTGGCCGAGGGCGCTCCCGTGTCGACACGTGGACAACTCGACGGCCGTGCACACGCCACCCCCGTCGTCCACGGGCCGTCCCCTGCCCGCTGCCCGGCGCATCCCCAGCCCGTCCGCAGGCCGCCCGACGGCGTCCACCGCGACCCCGCGTGACCGGGAAACCGCAGGTCACACGCATGTAGTTACACGGGGGGCCGAGTACGGTCGCGTACCCGACCGCAAGGGCCGTGGGTCGGCGGGGGGCGCGCCCGTGACCGGATGTGAGCCAGCGCACACGAGATACCCCCAACCTGTGCACATTCCTGGGGACAACTTCTCGACGAGTCGACGGCGGCCGGGACGGCGACCGGCGCATACCCGCGCGGGACGAGGCCTTACGCCATGCACACAGTTCCCCACAGGTGGGGATAAGTCGACGTCGCGGGGGGTGTCACCGGATCCGTCCGACGGGCCCCGGACGGGCCGGCCCACCGCAGCCGGGTCGGTGCAGGGTCCCGTCGCGAGCGGGTGACGTGCTGGAGCGGCCCCGTTCGCGCGCCCAGAGCGTGCGAACGGTGGGGAGGAACGGGGTCCTTCTACTGGCGGGCGCGGCTCTTGATCCGGGCGGTCAGCTCGGTGACCTGCGTGTACGTCGCCCGGCGCTCGCTCATCTGGTTGGTGATCTTCTTGACGGCGTGCATCACCGTGGTGTGGTCCTTGCCGCCGAAGGAGGCGCCGATCCGCGGCAGGGACAGCTCGGTCAGCTCACGGCAGAGGTACATGGCGATCTGCCGGGCGTTGACCAGCGTGCGGCTGCGGTTGGTGCCCTGCAGCTCCTCCATCGTCACGGAGAAGTACTCCGCGGTGGCGGCCATGATGATCGCCGCGGTGATCTGCGGGCCCTGCTCGTCGCTGATCAGGTCCTTGAGCACGAGCTCGGCCAGCGGCAGGTCGACCTGCTGCTTGTTGAGGCTGGCGAACGCCGTCACCCGGATCAGCGCGCCCTCGAGCTCGCGGATGTTGGTCTGCACCTTGCTGGCGATGAACTCCAGCACCGCGTCGGGCACCTGCAGCCGCTCGCCCCACGCCTTCTTGCGCAGGATCGCGATGCGGGTCTCGAGGTCCGGCGCCTGGACGTCGGTGATCAGGCCCCACTCGAAGCGGGTCCGCAGCCGGTCCTCCAGAGTCGTCAGCTTCTTCGGCGGACGGTCGGAGGTGATGACGATCTGCTTGCTGGCGTTGTGCAGCGTGTTGAACGTGTGGAAGAACTCCTCCTGCGTCCGCTCGGCGCGCTCCAGGAACTGGATGTCGTCGATGAGCAGGAAGTCGATGTCGCGGTAGCGACGGCGGAAGTCCTCGGCGCGGCCGGAGTGCACCAGGTTGATGAACTCGTTGGTGAACTCCTCGGTGCTGACGTACCGCACCCGGACGTTCGGGAACATGCGCGCGGCGTAGTGGCCGATCGCGTGCAGCAGGTGCGTCTTGCCGAGCCCGGACTCCCCGTAGATGAACAGCGGGTTGTAGGCGCGGGCCGGCGCCTCGGCGACCGCGACCGCCGCGGCGTGGGCGAACCGGTTGCTGTTGCCGATGACGAAGCTGTCGAAGACGTACTTCGGGTTCAGCCCGAGGTCCACCGCGGCCGACCGGCGCTCACCGCCGCTGCCGGTCTCCGCCCCGCGGGCTGCGGCGCGGCCGCTCTCCCCCCGGCGGCCGGCGGTCCGGCCGCGGCCGGCATCGGCCGGCAGGTCGAGGTCGAAGGGCAGGACGTCGGCGGTGTGCTCGTCGGCGCTGGGCACGGCGGGCGCCGCCGGGCTCCAGTCCTCGGGGGCGCCGCGGTCGGCGACCGGCCGGGGCCCCGGCTCGTCGACGACCGGGCTGCGCAGCCCCTCGGCCGGCTCGCGGTCCCAGGCGGGCGGCGGCTGGCTCCACGCCGGGGCCTCCCGTTCCCAGACCGGGCCGGCGTCGGCGCGCACGCCGAACGCGCTGCGCCCGTCGTCGGCGCGGTCCCGGCTCTCCTCGTCCTCCGCGGTGCGGTGCGCACCCGAGGCCGACCACGGTCGCCGCGTGGGCGGCTCCGGCTGCTCCTGCGGCGCGGGGGGCGCGTCCTCGAGCTGGACGGCGACCCGGATGTCGCGGCCGAACTGCTCGGACAGCGCCTCCGACAGCACCCGGCGCATGCGCGACTCGAGCACGGTCTGGGTGAATTCGTTCGGCGCGGCGAGCACGGCGGTGTCCTCGACGAGGCCCAGCGGCCGGGTCAGGTTCAGCATCGCGTTCTGCTGTGGGGACAGGCTCGTGGCCAGCCGCTCGCGGATCTGGTCCCAGACCGTCGCCAGGTCCAGCGTGGCATCGGTCATGCCCGTCGTCCTCCCAGTGCTGTTCTCGACCCCAGGCCCCCGGCCCGGCCCCCGCGGTGCCGACCCCGGCTCGCCCCCGGCGTGCCGGGGTGCGCGCACCCCGCCCGGAGCCGTCGTTGTGGATACCCGAGCACACCGGGTCCACATCGCTGTCCACAGGCTGTGCACGAGCGGCGGCGAGCGTCGGCGCGGGCCGCCGCGGGCGGTCCTCCTCGACGATATCCGTGCTGGTCAGCGCGCTGGACGAGCGGACGTGCTGTGGTCGGCCACGCCGGTTCGACCGACGGGTCGGCTCCGGCGCCGGACCTGCTCGGAGCGACGCGGAGCGACGGCGACGCTAACAGCCTTGTCCACAGACCGGCAACGATCGCCGGACGTTCCCGGGCGCGTCGATCGGAGTTGGGACGGGCGTCACTACGGCGTGCCTCTGCCGAGCCCGGGCGGCGGTGGGTGAGGCTGGGGAGTCGCCGATCGGCCCTCCCGCCGGGCACCCGCCATCCTCGGCTATGCTGGTCGGAGTCTGCAGAGCGCCCGGGCGCCTGCGCAGGTCGTACCTGTCTCCCGGGGTTCTCGCAGGAACCAGCTTCCGGGGTCCGAGCCCCGAGCGCGCCCGTCGGCCGGCGGGTGCGCGCCCGCCGATGTCGTGCAGTAGGAGTACCTCGTGAGCAAGCGCACGTTCCAGCCGAACAACCGCCGCCGGTCCAAGACCCACGGCTTCCGGCTGCGGATGCGCACCCGCGCGGGCCGGGCGATCATCGCCGGCCGTCGGCGCAAGGGTCGCGAGAAGCTCTCCGCCTGAGGTGTTGCCCGCGCAGGCCCGCCTGCGCCGGCGTCCGGAGTTCACCGCGGTCGTCCGGTCGGGGCGGCGCGTCGGGCGGCCGACCATGGTGCTCCACTACCTCCCCTCCCGTCCCGCCCTGCCGGGCGTCGCCACCGACGGCCCGCGGGCGGGATTCGTCGTGGGCCGGGCGGTGGGCAACTCGGTGGTCCGCCACCGCGTGACCCGTCGGTTGCGCGCCGTCGTCCGTGCCGAGCTGCACCGGCTGCCCGCCACCGCCGACCTGGTGGTGCGAGCCCGCCCCGAGGCCGCCGAGGCGAGCTCCGAGCGGCTGGGCCGCGACCTGGCCGCCGGCCTCGACCGCCTGCTCGGCGAGCCGGTCCGGTCGTCGTGAGGTCGGCCCTGCTCGCGGCGGTCCGCTTCTACCAGCGGGCCATCAGCCCCGCCCTGCCCCCGCGCTGCCGCTTCTACCCGACGTGCAGCGCGTACTCGGTCGAGGCGATCGAGCGGCACGGCGCGGCCCGCGGCACCTGGCTGGCCCTGCGCCGGCTGGCGAAGTGCGCACCCTGGCACCCCGGCGGGGTGGACCTGGTGCCCGAGCCGCGCACCGGAACCACTCCCGACGGCCGGTCGTCGAGCACTGCGGCACCGGTCGCGGACCCCCGCTCCCACGGCCACCACCACCCCGACCGTGCGACCGCACGGGCCGCGCAGCAGGAGGCTGGCGTTGCTTGACTGGATCTACACCGCCATCTCCTGGGTGATGGCGCGGTGGCACTCGCTCTGGAACTCCCTCTTCGGTGATCCCGCGCCCGAGACCGCCCTCGGCGGCCTCGCCTGGGTCCTGGCGATCGTGTTCCTCGTCGTCACGATCCGGATCGTCCTGTTCCCGCTGTTCGTCAAGCAGATCAAGTCGCAGCGGGCGATGCAGGAGATCCAGCCGGAGATCCAGAAGCTGCGCAAGCAGTACGGCAGCGACCGGCAGGGCTTCAGCCAGGCCGTGATGGCGCTGCAGAAGGAGCGCGGGGTCAACCCGCTGGCCGGCTGCCTGCCGATCCTGCCGCAGATCCCGGTCTTCATCGGCCTGTTCCACGTGCTGCGCCGCATCGCGCCGGGCGCGGACGGGCTCTACAGCTGGAGCGACCAGCTCACCGACGAGGCCGCTCGCGCGAAGTTCTTCGGCGCGCCGATCTCCTCGTCGTTCAACATGAGCGGCTCCAAGGAGCAGGCGATCCTCGAGATCGCCACCTACACGAACATCCGCGTCGTCGCGTTCGTGCTGATCGTGATCATGTGCGCGACCACGTTCTTCACGCAGAAGCAGATCATGCGGCGGTCGGGGCCGGTCGAGGGCCAGGCCGCGATGGTGCAGAAGTTCATGCTCTACGGGATGCCGCTGAGCCTGTTCGTCTCCGGCTTCTTCTTCCCGATCGGCGTCCTCCTCTACTGGTTCACCAACAACCTGTGGACCCTGGGCCAGCAGTTCTACGTGCTCAAGAAGATGCCCCCGCCGCCCGGCTCGCCCGCCGCGCTGGCGAAGGCCGCCGCCGAGAAGCCCGCGATCGACCCGAAGGCGCTGGCGCCCAAGCCGGGCGCCAAGCCGGTGCGCGGCAAGGGCGGCAAGCCGGTCACTCCCGCGGCGCCCTCCGCCGGCCCCGACGGGGCGGCCGCCGCGGCCTCGAGCGACAACGGCACCCCCGGCGGCACCCCCGGCGGCACCCCCGGCGGCTCCACCGGCAGCACCGCCGCGGACGGGGCCCGCTCCAGCCCCCCCAGGACGGGCGCCTCGGGCTCGGCCAAGGCGAAACGCAAGCGCCGCTGACCGGCGCTCCGGCGTCCCGCGGGGACGTCCGGCCGGCTCCCGCCGGCCCGCAGACCTGATGTGCCACCCTTCCGAGGAGGAACCCCCGTGAGTGCTCCGCAGCAGCCCGCCACGGACACCGCCGCCACCGCCGAGGCGACGTCGGGCGCCGTGCTGAGCCCGCCCGCCGGCACCGCCGTCGAGCCCGACGGCACCCCCGCGCTGCCCGACGCCGACGAGGACGGCGACGACGCGCTGGTCGACGACGTCGACGACCCGGCCGACGACGACCTGCTGGTCCGGGAGGGCGATGTCGCCGGGGACTACCTCGAGCGGCTGCTGGACATCCTCGACGTCGACGGGGACATCGACCTCGACGTGGAGGGCGACCGGGCCTCGGTGGCGATCGTCGGCGGCCAGCTCGACGACCTCATCGGCCCCGACGGCCAGGTCCTCGAGGCGCTGCAGGAGCTCACCCGCCTCGCCGTGGCCCAGTCGACCGGCGTCCGCAGCCGGCTCATGCTCGACGTGGGCGGTTTCCGGGCCAAGCGGCGCGCGGACCTCTCGACCCTGGCCGGCGAAGCCGCCCGGCGGGTCGCGCAGAGCCGCCAGCCGGAGCGGCTGACCCCCATGAACCCGTTCGAGCGCAAGGTCGTCCACGACGTCATCGCCGGCGTGACCGGTGTGCGCAGCGAGTCCGAGGGCGAGGAGCCCAACCGGCGCGTCGTGGTCCTGCCCGACGCGTGAGTGTTCCGGACGATCCTGTTCCGCCTACGCCGGAGGTGGCGCGGGCCGTCTTCGGCGACGCCCTCGAGGCGGCCGAGCGCTACGTCGCCCGGCTCGCCTCCGACGGGGTCACCCGCGGGCTGATCGGCCCGCGCGAGGTGGACCGCCTGTGGGAGCGGCACGTCCTCAACAGCGCGGCGGTGGCCGAGGCGGTGCCCAGCGGCGCCCGGGTGGTGGACGTCGGCAGCGGTGCCGGGCTGCCCGGCATCCCGCTGGGGCTCGCCCGGCCGGACCTGGCGATGACGCTCGTCGAACCCATGGCGCGTCGCGTCGAGTTCCTCGAGGAGGCCGTCGGCGAGCTGGAGCGGCCCTGGCGCGTCGTGCGCGGCCGGGCGGAGGAGCGCTCGGTCGTCTCGGCGGTGGGGCCGGTCGACGTCGTCACCGCGCGGGCCGTGGCGCCGCTCCCCCGGCTGGTCGCCTGGTGCCGCGGGCTGCTGCGCCCGGGCACCCGGCTGGTCGCCCTTGTCGGCGCGCGCGCGGTGCAGGAGCTGCCGGCGCTCGTGCCCGAACTGGAGGCCGCCGGGATGCGTGACGTACACCCACGGGCTGTCGGTGCCGCGCTCGGGAACGCTGCCACTACCGTGGTGGTGCTGACCCGCGCGGGACGATGACGAGAGCGCGTCACCTGTTCCACGTGGAACCGATAGGAATGCCCCGACCCGTTCCACGTGAAACGGATCCGGGGAGCGAGGGGGAAGGACCGCGATGACCGACCCGGGCGAGCGGTTGCGGAGCAGTCTCGCCGCTGACAACGTCGCCTCGGGGGCACCGGCGGACTTCGACAGCCCGATCGCGATGGAGGCGCTGCGCGCCACCCGCGTGCTGCACGCCGCCGACCAGGAGCCGTTCCCCAGGCCCGGCCGGCTGCGCGTCATCACCATCGCCAACCAGAAGGGCGGCGTCGGGAAGACGACGTCGGCGGTGAACCTCGGCGTCGCGCTGGCGCTCTACGGCCTGCGCACGCTCGTGATCGACCTCGACCCGCAGGGCAACGCGAGCACCGCCCTGGGCGTCGACCACACGGTCGGGACGCCGTCGGTGTACGACACCCTGGTCGGCGACAGCGCGCTGTCGGAGGTCGTCCACCCCACCACGGCCAGCCCCCTGCTCACCTGCGTGCCGGCGACGATCGACCTGGCCGGCGCAGAGATCGAGCTGGTGTCGGTGGTCGCGCGGGAGTACCGGCTGCGCCGCGCGATCGAGGCCTACGTGCACTCCCTCCCGGAGGACCGCAAGCCGCAGTACGTGCTCATCGACTGCCCGCCGTCGCTGGGCCTGCTCACCCTCAACGCGCTCGTGGCCGGCGACGAGGTGCTCATCCCGATCCAGTGCGAGTACTACGCCCTGGAGGGGCTCGGCCAGCTGCTCAACAACATCGACCTGGTCCGGGCGCACCTCAACCCGGGGATCGCCGTGCGGACGATCCTGCTCACCATGTACGACGGGCGCACCAAGCTCGCCGACCAGGTGGCCGAGGAGGTCCGCAACCACTTCGGCGAGCTGGTGCTCGACGCGGTCATCCCCCGCAACGTCCGGGTGTCCGAGGCGCCGGGGTACAGCCAGTCGGTCCTGACCTACGACCCGGGTTCCCGCGGGGCGACGGCGTACGTCGAGGCGGCCCGCGAGCTCGCCGAGCGCGGCGCGACGATGCCGCCGCTCGATCCCGGGAAGATGCCGGCCGGTGTCGCTCCCCCGGCGTACGGCGACGCCGGCGTTCCCTCCCACTCCCCGACGGAGAACCGATGACCAAGCGTGGCGGGCTCGGCCGCGGCCTGGCGGCCCTGATCCCCACCGCTCCTCCCCCGCCCGCCGGTCCGGAGACCGACCGGCCGTCCGGGGTCACCCCGCCGTCGCCGGCCGCGGCGGCGCCCGCGGACGGGCGCCCGGCCGACGGGCACCCCGCACCGGCGCGTGCCGAGGAGCCGGCCACCCCGGTCGTCCGCCCGACGGAGCGGCCGGCCGAGGACGCCGTCGGCGTGCCCGGGGCCCAGCTCCGGGAGGTCGCCGTCGACGACGTCGTCCCCAACCCCAAGCAGCCGCGGCAGGTCTTCGACGACGAGGCGCTGGAGGAGCTCACGCACTCCGTGCGGGAGTTCGGGCTGCTCCAGCCGATCGTCGTCCGCGAGAAGCGCCGGGAGGACGGCGGCCCGGCGTACGAGCTCATCATGGGCGAGCGGCGGTTGCGGGCCGCCCGGGCGGCCGAGCTCGAGACCGTGCCGGCGATCATCCGCGACACCACCGACGACGCTCTGCTGCGCGACGCCCTGCTCGAGAACATCCACCGCGTCCAGCTCAACCCGCTCGAGGAGGCGGCGGCCTACCAGCAGCTGCTGGAGGAGTTCGGCGCCACCCACGAGGAGCTCGCCGGCCGGATCGGTCGCAGCCGGTCGCAGGTCACCAACACCATCCGCCTGCTCAAGCTGCCGGTGAAGGTGCAGACCCGGGTCGCCGCCGGGGTGATCTCCGCCGGGCACGCCCGCGCGCTGCTCGGGCTGGCCGACGCCGAGGCGATGGAGGCCCTCGCCGGGCGCATCGTCGCCGAGGGGCTCTCCGTGCGGGCCACCGAGGAGGCCGTGGCGCTGGCCGCCGCCGAGCAGCCGACCGCCAAGCGCCGCGCCCGCAAGATCAGCGCGCCGGGCGTGGAGGACCTCGGCCAGCGGCTCTCCGACGTCTTCGAGACCAGGGTGAAGGTCCAGATCGGCCGCGCCAGGGGCCGCATCGTCGTCGAGTTCGGCTCGGTCGACGACCTGCAGCGGATCGTCGGCCTCATGGCCCCCGACCTCACCGGCCGCCGGGGCGACTCCTGACGGAGCGGCCCCCGGCGGTCGGCCGTTGCGTCACTGACGCAAGTCAGGACCGCGGGTCGGTGTACCGGTCGCTGTTGGCCGGGCCGACGAACGGCTCGACGTCCGGCAGGTGCGGCTCGGTGTCGGGGCGGACGGCGCGGAACCGGCCGGTGTCCACCGAGCCGAACGTCGTGTGCAGATCGAGCTCCTGCTCGATGACCCGGGCCAGCCGCCGCACGCCCTCGCGGATCTCGTCCGGCTCGGGGTAGCAGTACGACAGCCGCATGTACTCGCGGCCGCTGCCGTCGGCGTAGAAGCCGATGCCGGGCACGTAGGCGACGAGGTTGTTGACCGCGCGCGGCTGCATGAGCTTGGCGTCGAGCCCGTGCGGCAGCTTCAGCCACACGTAGAACCCGCCGTCGGGGCGGGTCCAGGTGGTGCCGGCCGGCATCAGGGCGTCGAGCGACTCCAGGGTGGCGTCGCGGCGGTCGCGGTAGAGCTCGATGAAGTGCTTGATCTGCTGCTGCCAGGGCTGGGTGTCCAGGTAGCGCGCGACGGCGTACTGGGTCAGCGACGGCGGGCAGAGCACCTGCGCCTCGGTGGCCAGGACCAGCTTCTCGCGGACGGCGATCGGGGCGAGCACCCAGCCGACCCGCAGGCCGGGCGAGAACGTCTTGGAGAACGACCCGAGGTAGATGACCCGGTGCGGGTCGCGGGCGCGCAGCGCCTGCATCGGCTCGCGGTCGAAGCCGAGCAGGCCGTAGGGGTTGTCCTCGATGACGAGCAGGTCGTAGCGGTCGGCGAGCTCCACGATCGCGCGCCGGCGCGGCTCGGACAGGGTCACGCCGGCCGGGTTGTGGAAGTTCGGCACGGTGTAGAGGAACTTGACCCGCTCGCCGCGGGCGCGGCACTCCAGCAGCGCCTGCTCGAGGGCCTCGGGGATCAGCCCGTCGTCGTCCATGGGCACGTGCCGGACGCGCGCCTGCGCGGCCTGGAAGACGCCGAGCGCGCCGACGTAGGAGGGGCCCTCGGCGAGGACGACGTCGCCCGGGTCGCAGAAGACGCGGGTGACCAGGTCCAGCGCCTGCTGGGACCCCACGGTGACTACGACCTCGCTCGGCGAGGCGTCGCGGATGCCCTCCAGCGCCATGACGTCGCAGATCCGCTCGCGCAGCCGGGGGTCGCCCTGGCCGGAGCCGTACTGCAGCGTCTGCGCGCCCAGCCCCGAGACCAGCTCCCCGATCATCGAGCCGACGGCGTCCAGGGGGAGCGCGGTGACGGCCGGCATCCCGCCGGCCAGCGAGACCACCTCGGGGCGGCTGACGACCGAGAACAGCGCACGGATCTCGGAGGTCTTCATCCCGTGCGTGCGTGCCGCGTACCGGTCCGCCAGCGGGTCCAGCCGCGTGGACCGCGGAACGGGAGGCAGGCCGGGGTGCGCGCCGGGACCGGAAGCGGTCGGCCCGCCGGGAGGTGTGACCACCCTCAGGAGTGTAGGCAGCGCCGCCGCGACGGCTCGCAGGACACGGCAGGCGGACGGACGGGTCCGGTCCCGCCCGCTCCATCCGTCACAGCGTCAGCTCCTGGCGGGCAGCACGAAGGTGCCCGTCGGCGGGTCGGCCTCGGGCGCGAGGTAGAGCCGCTGGACGGCGGCGAGGACCGCCTGCGCGATGGTGCTGCGCAGCCGGGCGTCGAGCAGCAGCAGCCGGTCGACCGGGTGGGACAGGTAGCCCAGGTCCAGCCGGACGGCGGGCATGCGGGTGGTGCGCAGCAGGTCCCACGTCTTGGGGTGCGAGCCCAGGTCGAGCATGCCGGTGCGGGCGACGACCTCGCGGCGGACCAGGTTGGCGAACTGCTCCCCGACCGTGGAGGAGGCCCCCGAGCCGGTGCCGTAGTGGTAGCTGGCCACCCCGCGGGCGTGCTCGGAGCGGTGGGCGTCGACGTGCAGCGAGAGGAACAGGTCGGCCCGGGCCTGGTTGGCGAACGTCGTCCGCTCGGTGTGCGAGGGGTTCTGGTGCCGTCCGCGGGTCAGGTAGACGGTGGCTCCGGCCCCGGCCAGCTGCCCCTCGATGCGCGAGGCGATGTCGAGGACCAGGTCGGCCTCGGTGGTCTCGCCGTGCCGGTGGCCGGGCTCCGGGCCGCCGTGGCCGGGGTCGACGACGATGCGGCGGCCGATGAGGTGGGGACCGCTCTCCACGAACGACGCGCTCTGCCGCAGCAGCTGGGGGCGGCCGCCGGTGACCTTGCGGCCGAGCTGGCGCAGCGCGCGCAGGGTGGCGGGGCCGCAGGTGCCGTCGGAGGTTAGGCCGTAGTCGCGCTGGAAGGTGCGCAGGCCGATCTCGGTCTCGGGGCCGAAGACGCCGTCGACCGGGCCGGCGTCGTACCCCAGCTCGTGCAGGCGGTCCTGCAGGTTGGTGACGTCGTCGCCCCGCATCGGCCGCTCGGGGTCGTAGCGGAGCAACCGGTCGCCGAGCGACCAGCGCGCCTCGGTCAGCGCGCGGTAGGTCTCCTCGCCGACCCGCCCGTCGACGGTCAGCCCGCGCACCTGCTGGAAGTGCCGGACGGCGAGCTCGGTGACGGCCTCGTAGACCGCGGGGCCCTCGGCCGGGCCGCCGCCGTCGGGGACGGGTGGCAGCAGGCCCAGGCTGCGCAGCGCGGCCTGCACCTCGGCCACGGCCGGGCCGCTGTCCCCGGGACGGAGGGGTTGCATGCGGCTGTCGCTCATCGTGGTCCGATTCTCGCCCGCCGTGCGCCCGGCGGCCCGGCGGGGGTGGGCGCCGACGCGCGAGGGCCCGTCCGGCCGGGTGGTCGGACGGGCCCTCGACCGCCTTCCGGCGTCAGCGGATGTAGTCGGCGAGGTCGGAGAGGATCGCGCCCTTGGGCTTGGCCCCGATGATGCTCTTCACCGGCTTGCCGCCCTGGAAGACGGTCATCGTCGGGATCGACATCACCTGGTAGTCACGGGCGATCTGCGGGTTCTCGTCGATGTTGAGCTTGGCGATGGTGAGCTTGTCGCCGTGCTCGGCCGCGATCTCCTCCAGCACCGGGGCGACCATCTTGCACGGCCCGCACCACTCCGCCCAGAAGTCCACGAGGACGGGCTTGTCGCTGCCCAGCACCTCGCTGGCGAAGCTGGCGTCGGTGACCGTCACGGTGTTGCCTGCCATGGTCGTACTCCCTGTTCGGTTGCTCGAAGGTCGCCGGTCTCTCCAACCGGCACGGTGGTGGATCTATGCCCCGCAAGGCCCCGCCGTCCCACCGCTCGCGGCGGGACGCTGCGGAGGGGCGTCAGCGCTCGTCGAAGGTCTCGGCCAGCCAGCGCTCGGCGTCGATCGCCGCGGCGGCCCCGGTGCCGGCCGAGGTGATCGCCTGCCGGTAGATGTGGTCGACGACGTCGCCGCAGGCGAACACGCCGTCGATGTTGGTCCGGGTGGTCGGGTGCTCCACCTGGACGTACCCGGCGTCGTCCAGCTTGAGCTGGCCGGCGAACATCTCGCTGCGCGGGTCGTGGCCGATCGCGACGAACACGCCGGCCACCGGCAGCTCCTCGGTGGCCCCGGACTCGACGTCGGTGAGCCGGACGCCGGCGACCGTGTCCTGGCCGAGGACGTCGGTGACCTGCTTGCCGAGCTGCCAGCGGATCTTCTCGTTGTCCTGGGCGCGCTTCTGCATGATCTTCGACGCGCGCAGCTCCTGGCGGCGGTGCACGACGGTGACGCTCTTGGCGAACCGGGTGAGGAAGGTGGCCTCCTCCATCGCGGAGTCGCCGCCGCCGACCACGACGATGTCCTGGTCGCGGAAGAAGAAGCCGTCGCAGGTGGCGCACGCCGAGACGCCGCGGCCGAGCAGCCGCTGCTCGTTGTCCAGGCCCAGGTACCGGTACTTGGAGCCGGTGGCCACGATGACCGCGTGGGCGAGGTGGGTCTCGTCGCCCACCTTGACCACCTTGGGGGTGGCGGTGAGGTCGACCTCGGTGACGTCGCGGGGCTGCAGCTCGGCGCCGAAGCGCTCGGCCTGGGTGCGCATGTCGTCCATGAGCTGCGGGCCCTGGATGCCCTCGGGGAAGCCGGGGAAGTTCTCCACCTCGGTGGTCGTCATGAGAGCGCCGCCGAACTGGGAGCCCTCGAAGACGAGCGGGTGCAGGTTGGCGCGCGCGGCGTAGATCGCCGCGGTGTAGCCGGCCGGACCGGACCCGATGATGATCAGGTCGCGGACGCCGTCGCGCTCCGCCGGCGGGATGCCGGGGTGCGCCGGGTCGGTCGCGACCGCAGGTCCGGGGGTCGGCTGGGAGTTCGTCACGGGCTGCACAACCGCCGATGGTAGGGGGGCATTCCCGCTCCGGGCTGCACCTCCCGTCAGCCGGCGGTGCTGACCGCCACCTCGGAGATGCTCCCGGCGAAGCCGTCGTCGCTGGGCACCAGGCCGGTGATCCACACCAGCACGAAGCGCGCGGTGGCCGGGGCCTCGAACGCCAGCTGCGTCTCGCCGTCGACCGTGCCGCTCGCCGCCACCGGGTAGCTGTCGAGGGCGCCGTCGGGCTCGGCACCGGTGCGCACCTCGACGGTGATGCCCGGCGTGCTGGTGTTCACGGTGACGCCGGCCAGCTGCTGCTCGCCGCCGAGGTCGTACAGCACGCCGACGCCGCTCTTGAGGTTGCCGAACGCCGGCGAGCGGAAGTACGTGACCGTGGACCAGGAGGTCGCGGGGTCGCCGTCGAAGCTGAGCGGGACGTCCTCGTCGTTCTCGGGCTCGCCGTCGCCTTCGGGGTTGTAGACCTCGGCGCCGACGATCGCCGCGGGCGCCCCCGCGGACGGCGCGGAGCTGCTCGCCTCGCCGCTCGACGAGCTCGGCGGCGGGGTGGAGCCCGGTACCTCGTCGACCGAGCCGGCCACGGAGAGCACGTTCGTGCCGAACCACCAGGCCAGCGCGACCACGACGGCGAGCGCGGCCAGCGAGATGCCGATGACGGCGAAGCGGCGGCGCGCGCCGGGCTCCTCCACCTGGCGGTCGGTGCTGCCGGTGTCGGCGTCGTAGCCCTCGGAGTCGTAGCCGTCACCGTCGTACGAGTCGGCGTCGTCGGCGTCGTATGCCCCGTAGGGGTCGTAGGACCGGTCGTCGAGCACCGCGCCGAGGTCGTCGGAGGTGGGCGGCCAGGCGTCCCCGGTCGCCGTCCACCGGTCGTCGGCGGGTGGCGGGGCCTGCGGTGCCGGGCGCACCGGCGGGACGGGCGGGAGGGTCTGCGGGGCCATCCGGACCGGGGCGTCGACGCTCACCGTGGGCGCCGGCGGGGCGGGCGGCGCGGGCGGCGCGTCGTCGGGGTGGACCCGGCGCAGCCGGCCGCTGTCGGGGCGGTCGAGGGCCGGGGCGCCGGCGCGCGGCCGCTCGTTGAGCAGGGACACCATGGCCGCGACGCTGGACAGGCCCTGCCCGGGCTCGGTCGAGCGGGCGCGGCGCACCAGGGCGGCCAGGTCCGGCGGGACGGCCGGCGTCCGGCGCGCCCCGCGGCCGGCGGAGTCGACGGCGGCGGGGCCGCCCAGGCACGCCTCCAGCAGCGCCCCGAGGGCGGTGATGTCGCCTTGCACGGTGCCGTTGGCCGCGGGCACGCCGCGCAGCCCCACCAGGCCGTTGGGCCGCAGGACGACGTGCTCGGGGGTGAGGCCGCCGACCGCCAGGCCGACGCGGTGGGCCTCGGCCACGCCCTCGGCCAGCCGGCGGACCACCGTGCGCGCCTCGCGCTGGGGCAGCGGCCCGCGGGCCAGCCGCTCGGCGAGGGTCTCCCCGTCGATCCACTCGTTGACCACGTACGCCGCGCTGTTGGCGGCGTCGCCGTCGCCGCTGCCCTCGGCGGCGTCGTAGACCATCGCCAGGGCCGGGGTGGCCAGGCCGCCGGCGGTCAGGGCGCGGGCGATCCACGCGTGCGCGGCCGGGCCGCCGGGCGTGTGCACGCGGATGGCGACGTCGCGGTTGAGGATGCGGTCCTTGGCCCGGTAGGTGCGGATGACCCCGGTGGGGGTGGGTTCGTCCGGCCCGACCTGGTCGAGCGGACGGTAGCGGTCCGGGAGGCCGGTGACCGTGGAGGTCATGGGCGCGGACGACCTCCTCTTCGCATCGCTCCCGGCGGCGCCACGCCCCGGGCCCGACGTCCCGGCACCGGGTCTCACGCTCGACCACGCCCCAGCCGGGCCCGGAGCGCCGCCAGGGGCTCCCGGACCTCGGGGACGCGGGCGACCACGAGACCTCCGGCGGTCGCGACGCCGATCACCACGGTACCGACCAGCAGAGTGACGAGCGAGCCCGCCACCGATGTGCCCAAAACGTGACCGAGCAGGGCCACCGCTCCCCAGCCCAGCAGGCCCGCCGCCACCGACACCGCCCCGACGCGCGCGACCGGCGCGAGGGTGGCGCCGGTGTGCACCGCGCCCAGGCGCCGCCGCAGCGCGACGTCACCGAGGACCCACCCGGCCACGTACGTGAGGCTGGTGGCCAGCATCAGCCCCGCCACGACGTGCCGGGGCTCGACGACCACGGGGACCAGGAGCAGCAGCGGCACCCGGACGGCGACCATCCCGACCTGGACGAGAGTCGGCGTCCGGGCGTCCTTCATGGCGTAGAAGACCCGCAGCTGCAGCAGCGTGACCGCCATCGGCAGCAGGCCGAAGGCGCCGATGGCCAGCGCCACGCCCACGGCGCGGGCGTCGGCCACCGAGGTCTGCCCGTGGCCGAAGAGCAGGGTCGCCAGCGACGGGCCGAGCACGCACAGCGCCGCCGTCACCGGCAGCAGGCCCAGCGCCGAGAGCCGGGTGCCCAGCGAGAGGTCCTGCACCACGCCGGGGACGTCCCCCCGGGCCGCCGCCCGGCTCATCCGCGGCAGCAGCGCGGTCAGCAGCGCGACGCCGATGATGCCGTAGGGCATCTGGAACAGCAGGCTGGTGTTGGCGAACGCGCTCTGGCCCAGGCCGCCGGCCCGGGTGGCCGCGTTCGCGACGTTCGTGGCCACCACGACGCCGACCTGGCTGACCGCCACGTAGCCGATCACCCAGAGCCCGAGCGTGCCCGCCTCGCGCAGGCCGGTGTTCTTCACCCCCCAGCGCGGGGTCAGGGGGACCCCGGCCTTGCGCAGCAGGGGCAGCAGCACGAGCGCCTGCACGGCGATGCCGAGCGTGGTGCCGATGCCGAGCAGCCAGACCTGGCCGGCGGTGATGGTGGCCGGCGTGAGGTCCCCGGGCCCGCTCGCGGCCATGAACAGCAGCCCGGTGGCGATGACGACGACGTTGTTGAGCACCGGGGCCCAGGCGGGCGGGCCGAAGACGTCGCGCGCGTTGAGGATCGCCGTCGCCAGCGCGCCGACGCCGTAGAACACGATCTCCACCAGCAGCAGGCGGGCCAGCCAGTTCGCCAGCGCCACCTGCTCCGGGTCGTCCCGGATGCCGTAGGCCCAGGTGAGCACGGGCGCTGCGAGCACCGCGAGGACGGTGATCACGGCCAGGCCGGCGATCGCGATCGTCGCCAGCCGCTGGGCATAGGCCACGCCGCCGTCGCGGTCGCGCTCCTGCCGGTGCACCAGCAGCGGGACGACGACCGAGGTCAGCACCCCGCCGAGCAGGAGCTCGTAGACGATGTTCGGCAGCGTGTTGGCGGTGGTGTACGCGTCGTTGACCAGGCCCAGGCCGAGCGCGGCGGTGAGCACGATCGTCCGGAGCAGCCCGGTGATGCGGCTGACCAGCGTGGCCACGGCCATCGTCCCGGCCGCGCGCAGGATGCCGCGGCTCGCCCCCGGAGCGCCCTCCCGCTCCTCGGCCTCCGCGTCGCTCTCCTCCACCGCCCGCGGCACGGGCGGCAGCACGGGGATGAGCTGGGTGAACTCCTCCTCCGGGTGCGGCACGAACCGCCGCCGCGGGGGTGGCGGCGGGGGCAGCGGCATCCGGCGGGGCAGGGGCTCGCCGTCGGCGGGCGGCGGAGCCGGCGCGGGCGCCGACCGCCCGGCCGGGTACGGCGGCGGGGGCGGGAGCGCGGGCCGGACGGCGGGGCGCTCCCCGGAGGGCGCCCGGCCGGAGAGGGCGTCGGCCGACGGGACCGACGGCGGCGGCGGCTCCTTGTACGGCGGCGGGGGCAGCGGGGCCGGTGCGCGGCCGCGGGTGCGCGGACCCGCCGGCGGGACCGGGGGCAGTGGCGGGCGGCCGCCGTCCCCGCGTGCGGCGTCGCCGTGCTCGTGCGCGAGCTCGCTGCGCTCGCTCACACCGGGCTCCGGGTGGGCGGCAGCGGCACGGCCGCCCCCTCGGGGGCGGGGCCGGTCGGGACGCCGTCGGACGGGCCGCGGCGCCGGCCGAGCAGGAAGCGGACCAGGCGGCGCAGGAAGAGCAGCCCCAGCAGCACCGCCGCCCCGATGGTGATGGTCAGCGAGATGGCGCCGTAGGCGGTGCTCTTGACCTGGATGTCCACGCGCTCGCCCAGCGGGCCGCCGCTCGGCGTGGTCAGCGCCGCGACGACGGCGACGCGGCCGGACTGGCTGGTCGACGTCGGCACCTGCAGCGTCGTCCGCTCGCCGGGCGCCAGCTCCTGCAGCCCGACGTCCTCGATGCGCAGGCCCACGTTGCCGCGGGTGCGCACCTCGAGCCGCACCCGGACCGTGAAGGGCAGGTCGTTGCGCACGGTCAGCACCAGGGGCGCGTCGCTCGAGGCGAGGCTGTACGTGCCGTCGGCCGGCGCGAGCAGCGTGACGCGGCCGCGCAGCCGGGCGAGCGCCTCCTGGGCCGCGCCGGCCGCCGCGCGGAAGCCGGTCGGGTCGCCCCGCCACGTCACCGAGGCGGCGCGGGCGACGGCGGCGTCGTAGGGGGCGAGCGCGGCGTCGGCGGACCCCACCACGGCACCGGCGAGGTCGTCGCGGACGGCGACGGCGCCCGCGAGCTCGGCCAGCCCGCCGGCGTCGAGCACCGGGTCGGCCGGCGCGGCGAGCGCCCCGGCGTCGGCGACCGGGCCGGCGGCGAGCTCCTCGACGGTCGCCGGGCGCAGCCACGGCAGCTCGGCGGTGTCGAGCATCATCGCCCGCACGCCCTCGGGGTCGGCGCCCACCTCGCGGGGCGGGGCCACCAGCACGGTCGGCGCGAGGGCGGGGTCGGCGGGGGCGGCGAGGCTGAGGAGGGCCAGCTCGGCCAGGTAGCGCTGCTCGGCGATCCGCACCCCGCCGGCCACCTGCCCGGTGGAGGCGGCCACCGCGCCGAGCGCCGGGTCGGCGAGGAGCGCCTCCACCGAGCCCTCAGGCAGCGCGAGCGTGGCCCGGGCCGCGGCGGTGCTCTCACCGAGCCCGAGCGCGGCCTCGCCGCCGACCAGCGCGCCGGCGCCGAGCACCACGCGCTCGGCCCCGCCGGCCTGCAGCGCGGCGACGGTCTCGGCGCGCACGGTGCCGTCGGCCAGCCAGGCCAGGTCGGTGCGCGGCTGCACGCCCAGGACGTCGCCGACGATCCGCGCCCCGGCGCCGGTGGAGCCCGCCGCCTCCGGGGCCGCGTCGGCGGCCGGTGCCTGGTCCTCGGCGGTGCCGCCCTCCGGCAGGCTGCGGCCGAGGACGGCGGAGAGGCCGGCGGCCACCAGGGCGTCGGCGTCGACGTCGCCGTAGGGCAGCGCGACGACGGTGTGCAGGCGGGCCACCGCGCGCAGCCGCTCCAGCCAGGCCTCCGCGTCCGCGCTGCCCTCCCCGGGCTCGGCCTGACCCGCGACCTCGTAGGGGCCGGCGGCCATGAGGGCGAGCTCCTCGAGCAGCGCCGGGTCGACGGCGAGGGTGACCGGGACGGTCGGCACGGCGTCGCCGCCGCTCCCGGGCACGGCGCGGGGCAGCTCCTCGACGACGGAGAGCGCCCGGTCGAGCCGGCCCCCCTCGCGCACCACGGCGGCCAGGCCGTCGTCGGCGAAGGCGCCGGAGGCGGTGCGGTGCGAGCGCTCGACGAGCGGCCACAGCCAGGCCACCGACGTCCGCCCCGCCGGGATCGCCGGCTGCTGGACGAGGTAGGTGGAGAGCTCGCCGACGCGGCGCCGCTCGCCGCCGTCCACCGTGCCGTTGACGTTGAGCAGCACCGGGTAGACGCCGTCGCGGTCGAGGCGGAGCTCGTCGGCGGGGACGGCGTAGCTGAACGGGGTCGAGTCGCCCGGCTCGAGCTCGCCGGCGACGTCCTGGAACGCGGGGACGACGGTGGTGTCGGGATCGGGGTCGTCGTCGGCGGCGGCCAGCTCGGCCCGGGTGGTCAGCACATCGCCGCGCTGCAGCCGGATGCCCAGGTCGCCCACCGTGGTGTCGCCGGTGTTGGTCAGCGTGCCGGTGACCGTGACGATCGAGCCCGGGGCGACGCTGCGCGGCTCGAACCGGCTCACGTCGACCGTGATCGGCCGGCCCGGGTCGCTGGTGTCGTCCACCGGCGCGGCGGCGGCGCGCGGCGGCGCGAGCAGCAGCGGTGCGCCGAGCAGGGTGAGGCAGAGCAGGACGGCGAGCACGGCCCGCGACCCCGGCCGGGCGCGGTCGGGGTCGGCCCCACGCCCCGCGCGCGCTCCTCGCCGGCTCCCCTCGCCGCTGGGGCGACCGTCTGCTGTGCCTGCCGGTGAGCTCGCGAGCCCGCTCACGCGCTGTCGGCCAGCAGGGCGGGCGCCCGCTCGACCAGGGCTCGTTCGTCGGCGTAGGCGAGCCGGTCGGCCAGCTCCGAGAACGGGACCCAGGCGACCTCGGTCACCTCGACGTCGGCGTCGGAGAGGGCTCCCCCGATCGCGCGGAGCAGGAAGTGGTGCACGGTCTTGTGCACGCGGCGTCCCTCGGCGACGAACCAGAAGTCGATGATCCCCAGGGGGGCGACGACCTCACCGATGATCCCGGTCTCCTCGGCGACCTCGCGGACGGCGGTGTCCTCGGGCGTCTCGCCCTCCTCGATGTGCCCCTTGGGCAGCGACCAGAGGAGGCGGCCGCGACGGTCGGTGCGGCCGATGAGGGCGGCACGGGGCTCGTTGACCCCGTCGTCGGCGACCACCAGGCCCCCGGCGGAGGTCTCGTCGACCCGGCGCAACCGGCGGCCGGGGCGTCCTCGCCCGCCCGTCCCAGCCATGCCAGGAGGGTAGCGCGCGTCCGGCGACAGCTCCGGGAGCATCGCAGCGGGATCGAGCCGGGCGGGGCGCCCGCAGGGCGGCGACCACGGAGCCGCACCGGGGTGGATCCGGCGCGCCACTACCCTGGCTCGTCGTGTCCGCAGCGCCCCCGAGTCGCCCCGCCCCCGAGCCCGTGCCGCCGGCCGTGCAGGAGACGGTGCGCGAGCTCGTCGACCTCTCGCCCGTGCTCACCGAGCTGGGTGAGCGCTTCGCCGCGGCCGGGTTCGAGGTCCACCTGGTCGGCGGCTCGGTGCGCGACGCGCTGCTCGCGGCCGGCTCGGGCGAGCCGCGCGTGCCGGGGGACCTCGACGTGACGACCGACGCCCGGCCGGAGCAGACCCTGGCCCTGCTGCGCGGCTGGGCGGGTTCCACGTGGAACACGGGCATCGAGTTCGGCACGGTCGGGGCCGAGGTGCGCGGTGTCCGGCTGGAGATCACGACCTACCGGGCCGACCGCTACGACCGCGAGTCGCGCAACCCGGAGGTGGCCTGGGGCAGCTCGCTCGAGGACGACCTCGCCCGGCGCGACTTCACGATCAACGCGATGGCCGTCTCGCTCGGCCCCGACCGCCGGGTCACCGACCCCTTCGGTGGGCTCGGCGACCTGCTGAAGCGGCGGCTGCGGACGCCGGGGAGCGCCGTCGAGTCCTTCCTCGACGACCCGCTGCGGATGCTGCGCGCCGTCCGCTTCGTCGCGCAGCTGCAGGTGACCCCCGACGACGAGGTCGTCGCGGCGATGACCGCGCTGGCCGGGGAGCTGGGCCGGATCACCCCGGAGCGGGTGCAGGCGGAGCTGTCCAAGACGCTGCTGCAGGACGCGCCCCGGGCGGCGCTGGAGCTCTTCGTCGGCACGGGGTTGGCCGACGTCGTCCTGCCCGAGCTGTCGGCGCTGCGGATGGAGATCGACGAGCACCACCAGCACAAGGACGTCTACGCGCACTCGCTGACCGTCCTGGACCAGGCGATCGCGCTGGAGAAGGCCGATCCCGAGCACGGGTCGCCCGACCTGGTGCTGCGGCTGGCGGCGCTGCTGCACGACATCGGCAAGCCGGCCACCCGGCGGCACGAGCCCCGCGGGCGGGTCTCCTTCCACCACCACGAGGTGGTCGGCGCCAAGCTGGTGAAGAAGCGCCTGACGGCCCTGCGCTACCCCAAGGACGTCATCGACGCCGTCGCCAAGCTCACCTTTCTCCACCTGCGCTTCCACGGGTACGGACGCGGCGAGTGGACCGACTCGGCGGTGCGCCGCTACGTCACCGACGCCGGCGACCTGCTGCCCCGCCTGCACAAGCTGGTGCGGTCGGACTGCACGACGCGCAACCGGAAGCGGGCCGCGGCGCTGGCCGCGACGTACGACTCCCTCGAGGCGCGGATCGCCGAGATCGCGGAGAAGGAGGACCTGGCGCGGGTGCGCCCGGACCTCGACGGCAACGCGATCATGGAGATCTTGGGCATCCCGCCGGGGCGGGAGGTCGGCGAGGCGTGGCGCTTCCTCAAGGAGCTGCGGCTCGAGCGCGGCCCCCTCTCCCCCGACGAGGCGGAGCAGGAGCTGCTCACCTGGTGGCGCGCCCGCAGTTGATGGAGTGCCACGGCGCGGATTCCGCGCCCGTGGCACTCCACGAGCCGTGGAGGCCTGTGGACGGCGCGCGTGCCGCCCGTTCGCATGCCCCACGCTCCCCCGGTGCGCGTCCCGGTCACCACCGCCCATCGCCGCGAGCTGGCTGTGCTGGGCGTGGGGAAGGACCGGATCAGACGGGCGGTGCGCGCGGGCCGTTGGCAGGAGCCGGTCCCGGGGGTGATCGTCGTGCATTCCGGCGCCCTCACGCGCCGGGAGCGCCTCGTCGCCGCCCTCCTGCGGGCAGGCGACGACGGACGGCTGTCGCACACGAGCGCACTCCACCTCCTGGGAGCTCGGGTCGAGGAGCCCGTGGCCATGCGGCGCGTCGCCGGTGTCCGAGGGGACTACGCAACGTCACCTGATGCCGGGCTGGTCCAGGTCACGGTCCCGCACGGCCGTCATCTCGAGTCGTGCGGCTTCGTGGTCGTCCACCAGAGCCGCAGACCGCTGGGAGACCTCGTCGTGGACGGGCTGCGGACGACGACCGCGGCGCGCGCGGCCGTGGACGTGGCCCTGACCGCACGACGGCGACAGGACGTGGACCACGTGGTGGCCGACGTCCTCCGGAAGGACCTGGCGCTGCTCGACGACCTGGCGGCGGAGTTCCGGGCGGCCGGCCGCCGGGCGACGGCGTGGTTGGAGGACGCGGTGGCCGACGCCTCGCGAGGGATGCGGTCGGTCGGCGAGAGCGACCTCCGGCGCGTCATCGCGCAGGCGGGCCTGCCCGAACCGGAGTGGGGGGCGGCGATCACGACTCCGGCCGACATCTTCTTCGTGGACGCCTACTGGCGTCATCAGCGCGTCGCGGCCGAGGCGGACGGAGCAGCGTTCCACCTCAGCGCCGCCGACTGGGACGGTGATCTGCGGCGCCAGAACGCGATCCAGGGAGTGGGCGTCCGACTCCTGCGCTTTCCGGTACGGCGTCTCCGGTGGGCCGGTGACATCTGCGCGAGAGAAATCCTCGTCGCTTCCGGCGGCTGAGCGGAGTGGCAGGGGCGCACTTTCCGCGCCGTGGCACCCCGCTCAGTGGCGGGAGGTGGTGCGGGCGTGGAGGACGGCGGTGAGCACGTAGCCGGCGCCGACGGCGACCAGCACCGGGGCGGAGATGCCCGACGGCGGCAGCACGAACGCCCCGATCAGCAGGGCCGCCACGTAGGTGACGTTGAACAGCGTGTCGTAGACGGAGAAGACGCGGCCGCGGAAGTCGTCGTCCACGGCCTCCTGCAGCGTGGTGTCCACGCAGATCTTCACCGCCTGGCCGGCGAAGCCCAGCGCGAAGCCGGCCGCGACGATCGTCGGCGGGACGAACGGCAGCCCCAGCACCAGCTGCGCCACGCCCACGCCGGCGAGCAGGGCGGTCGTCCACCGCGGCTTGCCGATGCGCCGCACCACCCACGGCGTCACCGCCGCCGCGGTCAGCGTGCCCACCGCACCCGCGCCGACCACCTGGCCCAGCCCCACCAGGCCGCCCGGGAACAGGCCCGACCCGGCGAAGGTGTTGCGGTAGAGCAGCAGGGTCATCAGCGTGAGGACGCCGTAGCAGAGCCGGTGCAGGCTGATCGCGGTCAGCGCCGCCGCGGCGGGCGGGTGCGACCACGCGTGCCGCGCGCCGGCCACCATGCCGGCGGCCACCTCGCGGGCCGAGAGCCGGGCGGACCGCGCCATGTGGTCGGGGCCGAGGTGGGCCCGCGAGAACCCGGAGACGACGGCGGCGGCGGCGAGGTACGGCAGCGCGGCGGCCGCGGTCACGGCCGCGTAGCCGCCGTCGCCGGACCCGGTCAGCGGGAGCAGGCCGAGCGCGGCGCCCCCGCCGAGCACCGTCGCGACGGCGCCCGACGTCGTCGACAGCGCGTTGGCCGAGACGAGCGACGGCTCGTCGACCGTGTGCGGCAGCCCCGCGGAGAGCGCCGCCAGGACGAACCGGTTGACGGAGAACACGGCCAGCCCGGCCACGTAGAACGGCAGGCCCGCCACGCCGCCGAGCACCAGCGCCGCCACGACGGCCACGAGCCCGGCCCGGACGACGTTGGCGTGCAGCAGCACCTGGCGGCGGCTCCACCGGTCCAGCCACACGCCGGCGAACGGGCCCACCAGGGAGTAGGGCAGCAGCAGGACGGCGAAGCCGGCGGCGACGTCGACGGGGTCGGCCGCGCGCTGCGGGTTGAACAGCACGGTGCCGGCCAGCGCGGCCTGGAACACGCCGTCGCCGAACTGGGACAGCAGGCGGGTGCCGAGCAGGCGCCGGAAGTCGCCCCGGCGGAACAGGTGGCGCGCGGTCGTCGCCTCCTGCTGGTGCACCCGGTCACAGTACGGGGCGGGCAACCCACGTCCGCGTCACCGCCGGGCCGGGAGGAACCCCTCGGGGGGAGGTCCGACCGGCGCGATCCGCCGGACGCTCCGCGACGGCGCACGCTCGCCCTCCCTCCGCCGCGCACCTGGGGCACACTGGACGCCGATGACTCCGGTGCCTTCGTCGCCCGACCCCGAGTCCGGTCCGCCCGCCCGGCCCGCGACCGGTCGCCGTCCTGCCGACGCCGTCCCCCCGCTGTCGATCGGCGGGATCGAGGACGTGCGTCCGGGGGCGCTGCTGGTGGCGATGCCGGCCCTGTCCGACCCGACCTTCGCCGGCACCGTCGTCTACGTCCTCGACCACACCGACACCGGCACGCTCGGCGTCGTGCTCGGCCGGCCCAGCCAGGTCGAGATCCGCGACGTCCTGCCCGGCTGGTGCGACCTGGCGGTGGAGCCGGAGGTCTTCCACGTCGGCGGGCCGTGCGAGACCGACACGGCGCTGTGCCTGGCCACGTCGCCGGCCGTCGACGCGGCTCCGGACGAGGGGCTGCGCCGGGTGGCCGGCGACGTCCACCTCGTCGACCTCGACAGCGACCCGGCCGCGCTCGAGGGCCGGCTGACCGGGCTGCGGGTGTTCGCCGGTTACGCCGGCTGGTCGCCCGGCCAGCTGGCCGGGGAGATCGCCGAGGGGGCGTGGGCCTGCGTGCCCGGCCGCCCGTCCGACGTCCTCAGCCGGATGGCCGGACCGCAGCTGTGGCGCGCCGTCATGGGCCGCCAGACCGGCCGGCTGGCGGTGCTGTCCACGGCGCCCGCCGACCCGTCGGCCAACTGATCGCGCGCGTCGGGGCTGCGCACGGCGCCGGCATCTGGTAGGAAGAGGCCCGGGAAGGGGCGGTCTGGGGAAGAGGCCGCCCCTTCCTGCTGTCTCAGACGCCGACCTCCGCCGCCACCTCCGGGTGCTCCGCGGCGTCCACCGCCTCCTCGGCGGCCGGCAGGTCGATCTCCCGGTCCCCGTGCTCGGAGAGCGTGATCGTCACCTCGAAGTCCTGGTCGGGCAGCGGCGTCACGTACTGCAGGAGCAGGTCGTCGGACGCCGACACCGCCACCGTCTGGCCGCCGGACAGGCCGAAGAGCGAGACCAGGTGGCCGTCGATGGACCGCTGCCCCTGCCACGTGTAGTCGCCGGACAGGAAGGCGCGGGGGTCGTCACCGGCCCGGGCCGAGAGGTTGAGCACGAGCTGGGCGAGGACGTCGACGAGCGAGGCGGCCCCGCCGGCGGACGTGGTGGCCATCGGCCGGCGGACGTAGGCGGCCTCGGGCAGCCCGCGGCCGGCGAGCGCCTCCGAGAGGCCCGGGACGTCGCCGAACCAGATCTCCTCCGGGGTGAAGAACAGCGTGCGCGTCTCGTCGGGACGCCCGTCCTCGTAGGTGGTCACCGCCTGCGCCCGGCCGATCGAGCGCACGAAGTCGATCTCCCCGGTGAGCGTGAGCACCGCGCCCTCGGCGTAGGGCGCCGTCTCCACGAAGTCGGCGCCGCCGTGCTCGAAGTTCTGGTGCAGCAGCTCGGCGAGGACGTCGGCCTCCTCGCGGGTGATCTCGTCACCGGGGGTGCGCTCGGCGGACGACCCGCCGGTGCAGCCGGTCAGCAGGGCCAGCACCAGTCCCAGGGCGAGCAGGAGCGATCGGGAGCGGGACGGCATGCCGCCAGGGTAGGCAGCCGCGCTGCGCCCCTCCGAACGCCACCGGGCCCATCCCCGGAGGGATGGGCCCGGTGACAGAGGACCTACCTGGCCCCACCCCTCGCAGGCTCGCGGCGGGACCCTGCAGGAAGCCTCAGCGCTCGACCTCGCCGCGGATGAACGCCTCCACGAGGTCGCGGGCCTCGCTGTCGGAGTACTGCTCCGGCGGGCTCTTCATGAAGTAGGACGACGCCGACAGGATCGGGCCGCCGATGCCGCGGTCCTTGGCGATCTTGGCGGCGCGGATGGCGTCGATGATGATCCCGGCCGAGTTCGGGGAGTCCCAGACCTCGAGCTTGTACTCCAGGTTCAGCGGGACGTCGCCGAAGGCGCGGCCCTCGAGGCGGACGTAGGCCCACTTGCGGTCGGACAGCCACGGCACGTGGTCCGACGGGCCGATGTGCACGTTGCCCTGGCCCATGTCGCGGTGCACCTGGCTGGTCACCGACTGGGTCTTGGAGATCTTCTTGGACTCCAGCCGCTCCCGCTCGAGCATGTTCTTGAAGTCCATGTTGCCGCCGACGTTGAGCTGCATCGTGCGGTCGAGCTGCACGCCGCGGTCCTCGAACAGCTTGGCCAGCACCCGGTGGGTGATGGTCGCGCCCACCTGGCTCTTGATGTCGTCGCCCACGATCGGCACGCCGGCGGCGGTGAACCTGTCCGCCCACTCCTTGGTGCCGGCGATGAACACCGGCAGCGCGTTGACGAACGCGACGCCGGCGTCGAGCGCGGCCTGGGCGTAGAACTCGGTCGCCTGCTGCGAGCCCACGGGCAGGTAGCAGACGAGCACGTCGGCGCCCGACTCCCGCAGCGCGGCGACGACGTCCACCGGCTCCTCGTCGGACTCCTCGATGGTCTCGCGGTAGTACTTGCCGAGGCCGTCGAGGGTGGTGCCGCGCTGCACGGGCACGCCCAGCGGCGGGACGTCGCAGATCTTGATCGTGTTGTTCTCGCTCGCCACGATCGCCGCCGACAGGTCCTGGCCGACCTTCTTCGCGTCGACGTCGAACGCGGCCACGAACTCCACGTCGGAGACGTGGTACTCGCCGAAGCGGACGTGCATCAGGCCGGGGACCGACGTCGTCTCGTCGGCGTCCCGGTAGTAGTGGACGCCCTGCACGAGCGACGCGGCGCAGTTGCCCACGCCGACGATGGCGACCTTGACGCTTCCCATGGGTGCTCCTCACTTCTCGGACCGGGAGGTCCGGGACACGGACCGGGGGCGGTCCACTCGGCTTGCGGTGGGTGGGTTCAGGTGGTGCCGGCGGGCGGATCCGCGGGGGGATCCGCGGACCGTTCGTGCGGTGGTCCACCAGCGGGGCCGGTCGAGCCGCGCCGCTCGCTGTCGATGAGCTCGGACAGCCAGCGGACCTCGCGGTCCACCGAGTCCAGCCCGTGGCGCTGCAGTTCGAGGGTGTAGCGGTCCAGCCGCTCCCGGGTGCGGGCGAGCGAGGCCCGCAGCCCCTCGCGCTGACGCTCGACCGTGCGCCGGCGACCCTCCAGGATCCGCAGCCGGGCGTCGGCCGCGGTGTGCCGGAAGAAGGCGAGGCGCACGCCGAACAGGCCGCCGTCGTCGTAGACCTCCGGGCCGGTCTGGGTGACCAGCTCGTGGAAGCGCTCCTTGCCCTCGGCGGTGATCGTGTAGACGACCTTGCCGCGGCGGCCGGTCAGCGGTGGGGCGTCGGCGGGCAGCAGCGCCTTGCGGTCCGGCTCGGCGGTGGTGATGTACCCCGCGGCGTGCAGGCGCTTGAGCGCGGGGTAGAGCGAGCCGAACGAGATCGAGCGCAGGCCGCCCAGCAGCTGGGCCAGCTCCTTGCGCAGCTCGTAGCCGTGCATCGGGGACTGCTGGAGCAGGCCGAGGATGGCGAACTCGAGCACGTCGCCTCCCCACCGCTGTCGTCACGATCGATGTATCGGGACGATACATCGGCTGTCCAACGGCAGCTGAACGGGAGGGAAAGCCCCCGGCCGGCCGGGACGCGGTGATCCGCCGCGGGGTGGCGGGCGTGCGTACCCTGACCTCCGTGCCCGGACGTCGATCCGTCGTGGACTACTCGCTGCAGCGGCGAGCCGTCCTCGCCGACGTCTACGCCGGGCGCACCGGGTTGTTCGAGGTGTGCGACGCCAGTCCCTACCTCTCCCGCGCGGCCAGGTACCACGGTGAGAAGACCGACATCGCCTGCCCGGTGTGCCGCAGGGAGCGGCTCACCATGGTGAACTACGTCTACGGCGAGCACCTCGGACCCACGGCCGGGCAGGCCAAGACCGAGGTCGAGCTGGCCCGGATGGACGCCGCGCAGGAGGAGTTCTCCGTCTACACCGTCGAGGTGTGCCGGGGCTGCGGGTGGAACCACCTGGACTGCTCGTACGTCCTCGGTGCCGAGCCCGAGCCCGGCCGCCAGCCGCGCAGGAGGCGCCGGGCAGCCACCGACTAGGTGCGCCCCCCGGGGACCGGGGCCGGGTCACGCCGGACCCTTCCGTCACACGCGTCGCGTGACGCGTGCGGTCATCGCGCGTTGTCCCCGTGAATCACAGCTGAAGACGTCACGCTTCGACCGGGGACCACCCCCGGTTCCTTCCGAGAGTCTGAGAGGGGCTCCTTCGTGCCTTCCCACGACGAGACCTCGCCGGTCGCGCCGCGCGCCGGCTCGGTGCGTCGGCCACCGCCGGCCCGTACCCGCAGCACGGGCGGCGGCGGAGGGGGCCGCACCGGAGGCGGCTCCGGCCGCGGGTCCACCGGTGGCGACGGCCGGCCGCGCCGGCCGGCTCCCGCCGGCAGCGGCCGCGGCAGGACGACGGCCGCCCGCCAGCCGGCCGCCGGCGCCGGGGGTGGCGGCTCGCGCCCGCCCGGCTCGCGGCCCCCCGGTGGCCGCGCCACCGGAGGTGGGCCCGGCGGCCCGAAGGGCAAGCCGCCGCGGTCGAAGAAGCAGAAGCGCCGCCGCCGGCTCAAGATCGCGCTGGGCGCGCTGCTCGGCCTGTTCGTGCTGCTCGGGGTCTTCGTCGGCGTCGTCTACGCCAGCACCGACGTCCCCGACCCGAACTCGGTGCAGAACGCGCAGACGACGGTCATCTACTACGGCGACGGCACCACCGAGATGGCCCGCCTCGGCGACGAGAACCGCACCAACGTCAAGCTCGAGCAGGTGTCGGAGGCGGCCCGCAACGCGGTGCTGGCCGCCGAGAACCGCAGCTTCTACTCCGACCCCGGCATCTCGTTCACCGGCATCGTCCGGGCCGCCTGGAACAACCTCACCGGCGGTTCCACCCAGGGCGGGTCGACGATCACGCAGCAGTACGTGAAGAAGGCCTTCCTCACCGACGAGCAGACCTTCAGCCGCAAGTTCCAGGAGCTGTTCCTGGCGATCAAGCTCGACAACAACTACTCGAAGAACGAGATCTTCGAGAACTACCTCAACACCATCTACTTCGGCCGCGGCGCCTACGGCATCGAGGCCGCCGCCAACACCTACTTCGGCGTCCCGGCGTCGCAGCTGACCGCGCAGCAGGGCGCCGTCCTGGCCGTGCTGATCCGCAGCCCCTCGCGGCTGGACCCCGAGAACGACCCGCAGGGTGCGCAGGAGCGCTGGGACCGGGTGCTCGACGCGATGGTCGAGGAGGGCTGGCTCTCCGCCGAGGAGCGCACCGCCTCCGCCTACCCGCCGGTGCTGCCCCGGGCCACCGCCACCCTGGGCATCCCCACCGGCCCGGAGGGCCTGGTCGTCTCGCAGGTGATCGCCGAGCTCGAGGCCCGCGGCTACCCGGAGGAGCAGATCCGGGCCGGCGGCCTGCGGATCACCACCACGATCGACCCGCGCCTGCAGAACGCCGCCGTGGCCGCGGTCGGCGACGTCATGGCGGGGGAGCCGGAGAACCTGCGGCAGGCCCTGGTGTCGGTCGACCCCAAGTCGGGCGCGGTGCGGGCCTACTACGGCGGCCCGATCGGGGCCGGCGAGGGCGCGATCGACTACGCGCAGGCCCGCCGGCAGCCGGGGTCGTCGATGAAGCCGTACGTGCTCGCGACCGCTCTGGAGCGGGGCATCAGCGTGGACGCCCGCCGCGACGGCAGCTCGCCGCAGACCTTCCCCGACCGCGAGGCGCCGGTGCGCAACTCCGGTGGCGTCTCCTGCCCGGCGTGCACGCTCAAGGAGGCCATCACCCGGTCGCTGAACACGACGTTCTACGGCCTGGCCTACGAGGTGGGCCCGGACAGCGTGCGCGAGCTGGCGCTGCGGGCCACCGGCATGCCGGAGACCTGGCCGGACAACGGCGGCCTCCTCGACGGCGCGCGCACCCTCTCGGCCCCGCAGACGGGGACCACCGGTTCGTCGATCGGGATCGGCGAGTACGAGATGCGCCCGATCGACCAGGCGGTCGGCTTCGCCACGTTCGCCAACGGCGGGGTCCACCACGCGCCGTTCTTCGTCGCCCGGGTGACCGACAACGAGGGCGCCCTGCTGCTGGAGAACACCGGCGACGCCGGCGACCAGGCCGTGCCGGCCGACGTCGCCAACGACGTCACCTTCGGCATCGAGGGGGTCGCCCAGTACTCCGACCGCGAGCTCGCCGGTGGCCGTCCGGTGGCGTCGAAGACGGGTACGCAGGGCCTGGACGCCGAGAACAACTCCGACGCCTGGATGGTCGGCTACACGCCGTCGCTGTCGACCGCGGTCTGGATGGGCAGCGACTCGCTCCAGCCGATCGTCGACTCGCGCGGCCGGATCATCTACGGCGCCGGCCTGCCGGGCCAGATCTGGCAGGAGTTCATGAACACCGCCCTGGAGGGCACCCCGGAGGAGCCGCTGCCGACGAAGGCGCGGATCAGCGGCGACACCGGGGAGGGCGTGCCTGCGCCGACCACCAGCGCGGCCCCGACGTCGTCGGCCCCTGCCCCGACGACCTCGGCGCCGGCGCCGACGACGACGGCGGCGCCCACCACCCCCACCACCACCGCCCCGACGGAGCCGACCGTCCCCGCGGGGCCGGGCGGCGGTGGCGGTGAGGAGGAGGACGGCGGCGACACGGAGCAGGGCGGCGTGCCCGTGCCGAGCCTCCCCGGTCAGGGTCCGCCGAACGGCTGAGCCGGCGCGGCAGACTGGGGCCGTGACGAAGCCCCCCTCGGAGAGCACCCCCACGGACCCCTCGGCCCCCGCGGCCGAGGGGTCCGTGGCGTCCGGGGGGTCGCCGGCGTGGCCCGACCGCGTGGTGCCGACGTGGTCGGACCCGGTGGCCGCCCAGGCGAGCGAGGCGATCGGCGGCCCGTGGGGCCGGCACGCCGTCACCGGCCGGGCGCTGTTCTGGACCCCGCTGCGGGTCTGCCTGCTGTTCACCACGCTCGTCCTGGCGCTGGCCTGGACCAAGCAGGCCCCGTGCGCGAGCGGGAACTGGGCGGGCTGGGTCCAGTACACGCACTTCTGCTACTCCGACGCCGTCCCGCTCTACGCGCTGCGCGGTCTGGACACCGGCGAGGTGCCCTACCTCGACTCCGCCGTCGAGTACCCGGTGCTGACCGGCGGCCTGATGGCGCTCGCCGCCGGGATCGCGCGCGGCTACGACGGCCTGGCCGGCTCCTTCGGGCTGCTGCCCGAGGTCCCCCCGGTGCAGAGCTACTACGTCGTGACCTGCCTGCTGCTGTCGGCCTGCGCGCTGCTGGTCACCCGGGCGGTGCTCGGGCTGGCCGGCCGGCGCCCCTGGGACGCCGCGATGGTCGGCCTCTCCCCCCTGCTGTTCGTGCACGCGTTCACCAACTGGGACCTGCTGGCCGTCGCGCTCGCCACGCTGGGCATGTGGGCGTGGGCCCGGTCGCGCCCGGTGCTGGCCGGCCTGCTCATCGGGCTCGGCGTCGCGGCGAAGCTGTACCCGGTCCTGCTGCTCGCGGTGCTGTTCCTGCTGTGCCTGCGCGCCGGCGCGTTGCGGACCTGGCTGCGCGCGGCGGTGGCGGCGGGGGCCGCGTGGCTCGTCGTCAACCTGCCGATCGCGTTGCTGGCGCCGGCCAACTGGGCGCGGTTCTTCACGCTCAACGGCAGCCGGCCGGCCGACCCGGACACCGTCTGGAACCTGCTGCTGGCCGCGACCGACCACCGGATCCTCGGCGGTGCGCCCGCCGACGGGCAGGCGCCGACCGTGCTCAACGCCGTCGTCGCCGTGGGTCTGGTCCTCCTGCTGGCGGGCACGGCGTGGCTGACCCTGGCCGCGCCGGTGCGGCCGCGGGTGGCGCAGCTGGCCTTCCTGCTGGTCGCCGGGTTCCTGCTGCTCAACAAGGTGTGGAGCCCGCAGTACTCGCTGTGGCTGCTGCCCCTGGCCGTGCTCGCCCGCCCCAGGTGGCGCTCGCTGCTGCTGTGGCAGGCGACCGAGGCGCTGCTGTGGGTGCCGCGGCTGCTCTGGTACCTCGGCACCGACAACAAGGGGGTCGAGGTCGAGTGGTTCTACCTCGCGGTGGGCCTCCGCGACGTCGCCGTGGTCGTCCTGATGTGCCTGGTGGTGCGCGACGTCCTGCGGCCCGACGAGGACGTCGTCCGGTGGTCGTGGCCGGGCACCGACGACCCGGCCGGCGGGGTGCTGGACCACGCCCCCGACCGGGTCGTCCTGCGCCGGCGGGTGTCAGCGGCCTAGGGCCTGCCTGAGCACCTCGATCTCCTCGGCGTGGGCAGCCGCGTCACCGGGGGTCTCGAGGACGACGGGGCAGCCGGCGGAGCGGGCCACCTCGACCAGCAGCTCGGTCGGGATCTCCCCCTCGGACAGCGGGGCGTGCCGGTCGCGGCTGGAGCCGGCCGGGTCCCGGCTGTTGTTCAGGTGCACGAGGTCGAGCCGGCCGGTGATCCGCCGGACGTCCTCCACGGCCGTGGCGAGGTCCCAGCCGGCGGCCCAGGCGTGGCAGGTGTCGAGCACGAAGCCGGCCCCGAACTCGCCCACCGCCTCCCACAGCCGGTCGATCGCGTCGAGGTCGCGGGCCATGGCGTTGCCCCCGCCGGCGGTGTTCTCGATGAGGACGGGCAGCGGGAAGCCGCCGTCCTCGGCCTGCCGGGCGAAGGTCTTGCGCCAGTTGTCCACGCCCGCCGCGGGGTCGTCCTTGGCCAGCACGTGGCCGCCGTGCACCACCATCGCCGCCGCGCCGACCGCGGCCGCCGCGGCGGCGTGCTGGCCGAGCAGCTTGCGGCTGGGGATGCGGATCCGGTTGTTCGTCGTCGCGACGTTGAGCACGTAGGGCGCGTGGACGACGACGAACACGTCGCTGTCGCGCAGGGCCCCGGCGTCCGGCCGCGGCTCGGGTGCCTTCCACCCCTGCGGGTCGGCGAGGAAGACCTGCACCCCGTCGGCGTCCATCTCGGCCGCCCGCGCGAGCGGGCCGCCGTCGAGCAGCTCGTCCTCCTCGGTCAGTCCGGGTCCGACGTGTACGCCGATCGGGTGCATCGCCACGGGGAGCGACCCTAGTTCCGGCCGATCGCGGGTTCGCGCGTAACCGGGCTCACACATCATCGTTCTGCCAGCGTGACGAGGGTTACCCGCTGGTAGCGGGGGTCGCGGCAGGCGCGGCGCGGACGTGGAGGTGCGGAGCAGATGGCAACCGGTCGGATCCGGCGCAGCGCCCGGCGGGGCATCGTCGTCCTCGTGCTCGCCTGGCTGGCCGCGGTGGTCGCCGCGATCGCCCTCGCCCCCGGTGCCGGCGCGGCGCCGAGCACGACGGTGCAGATCAGGACGCTGACGCCGCCCGTCGCGAGCGTCGACGCGGGCGGCACCGTCACGTTCGTCAACCAGGTGGCCACCTACGACACCGGCGTCACCCTCCCGCTGGTCGGCGGCGTGACCGCGACCGTCCACACCGACGTCGCGGTGACCTTCTCCGGCGAGAAGCGGACGCTGCAGCACGGGCAGCAGACCTCGTGGACGTTCCCGTCGACCACGGCGGGCACGATCACCTACACCTACCGGATCGTGCCCGCGGCGGGCCTGGCCGTGAACCTGCTCGACCAGGTGGTCGGCGCGGTCGCGGCGACCCTGCCGCCGCTGCCGGCGCCGGTCCCCTACGTCGTCCAGACCCTGGTGCCGCTGCCGGACCTGCCCAGCACCAACCTGCCCGACCCGCCCGAGGTCGACGTCGCGGTGCCGGTCCTGCCGTCGCTGCCGGCGGCGCCGCCGGGCGGCCCGGCGGTCCTGCCCACCACCCCGACGACCCCGACGCCGGGCGGCCCGCCGCAGGGCGCCCCGGGCAGCCAGTACACCTACGACACCGGCGCCGGCGCCCCGCAGATGGCGCCCGTCGACACGGCCGCCGCGGCCGCCTTCGACCCGTCCCGGTCCACCGCCTGGGGCGCGGGGGCGGGCGCCTCCGGCACACCCGGCGGCTCGGGTGCCAGCGGGTTCGCCGGCACCTACGACGGCGCCTCCGTGCCGGTCTTCGGCCAGCTGGCCGGCCTGGACGGCGGCGCCCTGGAGGAGGTCGACGACGCGGTGGCGGCTCCCGGGTCCGGCGCGGCCGCGAGCCTGCCGGTGCCGGCGCTGGCCGCGGTGGTCGCGCTCGCCGCCGTGACCGCCGCGCTGGTCCGCACCCAGCAGGCCGCCCGGGCGGTGAAGGAGGCGCACCGCTGCCGGTGACGGAGCCCCTCCTCCCCGGCGACGGTCCGCCCCCCGGTCGGCGGACGGGGAGCGCTGGAGCGCTGGTAGCCTTGTCCGCGCGCGTTCCGGCGGCTGCCGGGGCGCGCGACGCGTGTACGACCCTCCTGCTGCAGACCGACTGCAGCCGCCCAGACCAGAGGAGGTGGGGTTCTCCGTGCGTCACTACGAACTGATGGTCATCCTCGACCCCGACCTGGAGGAGCGCACGATCGCGCCCTCCCTCGACCGGTTCCTGACGGTCGTCACCAAGGCGGGTGGCACCGTGAAGACCGAGATCTGGGGCCGTCGCCGCATGGCCTACGAGATCAAGAAGCACGTCGAGGGCATCTACGCCGTCATCGACATCCAGGCCGAGCCCGCCGCCGTGGCCGAGCTCGACCGGCAGCTCAACCTGAACGAGTCGGTCCTGCGCACGAAGCTGCTCCGGCCCGAGGTCCACTGAGCATGGCCGGCGAGACCGTCATCACCGTGATCGGCAACCTCACCGCCGATCCGGAGCTGCGCTTCACGCCGTCGGGCGCCGCCGTCGCCAACTTCACCGTGGCCTCCACGCCGCGGACCTTCGACCGCCAGTCGCAGGAGTGGAAGGACGGCGAGGCGCTGTTCCTCCGCTGCAACGTCTGGCGCCAGGCGGCGGAGAACGTCGCCGAGTCCCTGACCCGCGGCTCGCGGGTCATCGTGACCGGCCGGCTCAAGCAGCGCTCGTTCGAGACCAAGGAAGGCGAGAAGCGCACCGTCATCGAGCTGGAGGTCGACGAGATCGGCCCCTCGCTCCGGTACGCCACGGCCAAGGTCACCCGCGCCTCGCGCGGTGAGGGTGGCGGCGGCTTCGGCGGCGGTGGTGGCGGCTTCGGCGGCGGGGGCGGTGGCGGTGCCGGCGACCCGTGGTCGACGCCCGCCGGCCCGTCCGACGAGCCGCCCTTCTGAGAAAGGACCCCGCTGCCCCCACGCCTCGCTCCGCTCGGCGCGGGCCCCTGCAGCGGGGCCACACACCTCTCGTACTGATTTCTGGAGACTCCGGTGCCCAAGCCACCCGTTCGCAAGCCCAAGAAGAAGGTCTGCCAGTTCTGCAAGGACAAGGCGACCTACATCGACTACAAGGACACGGCCCTGCTGCGGAAGTTCATCTCCGACCGCGGCAAGATCCGTGCCCGCCGCGTGAGCGGCAACTGCAGCCAGCACCAGCGGGACGTCGCCACGGCGGTCAAGAACAGCCGTGAGATGGCCCTGCTGCCCTACACCTCCACGGCGCGCTGACCATGAGCACGATGAAGCTGATCCTCACGCAGGAGGTCACCGGGCTCGGCAGCTCCGGTGACACCGTCGAGGTCAAGGGCGGTTACGGCCGCAACTACCTCCTGCCGCGCGGCCTGGCCATCAAGGCCACCCGCGGGGCCGAGAAGCAGGTGGAGGCCCTGCGCCGGGCGCGTGCCGCCCGCGACGTGCGCTCCCTCGAGGAGGCCCAGGCCATCGCCGGGCGGCTGGGCAACCTGACCGTCCGCGTGCCGGCGCGCGCCGGCGCCGAGGGCCGGCTGTTCGGCCGGGTCACCACCGCCGACGTCGCCGCCGCGGTCACCGCCGCCGGCGGCCCGGAGCTCGACCGTCGCCGGATCGAGCTGCCGAGCAGCATCAAGACGACCGGCCAGCACACCGTCACCGTGCGGGTGCACCCGGAGGTCACCGCCTCGCTGGTGATCGACGTCGTCGCCGCCTGAGAGCAGGGCCCTGCGCGGGCCCGCCCACCGCCCGAGGGGCGTCGGACTCCGGTCCGGCGCCCCTCGCGGCGTTCCCGGGGCCGCCCGAGCGGGCCCGGCGCCGAGAAGGCGGTGCGGGCACGGGTCGTCGGCGCGTCGTCGCGCGTCCCGGGCACGGATCGCCTCCTCGACGTCCGCGGGCCCCGTTCCGGGTGGTCCGGGCGGCTGTGGACGGTGGGACTCCTGCGCCCCGACGGACGGCGGCCGCGACACGCCGGGGGGCGACGCGCAGGTATTTCCCGACTTTCTCCCGTCCACAGGCGGTGCACGGCCTTCGCGCAGGTGGCGCCGGGGAAGACGGCGGGTGTCCGGCGGCTGTCCCGACGCCTCTCCACATGTCGACATGCGTCCGTCCACCGACTTGTCCACAAGTTGTGCAGAAAGACGTCCCCACCGGTGTTGGACTGGTCCGTCCGCGATTCCTAACGTCTCTCTCGCTCACCGCCCGGCCGGAACTTGTCGGTCCCCGGCGGTAGAACTGGCCCGAACAGACGTTCGAGCCACGCGTGTCGCGTCCTGGTGCTTCCCCCACCAGACCCCGGCCATCGGCCGGGGTCTGTTCGCGGGTGCGCAGAGAGTAGATGGAGGGGTTCGGCGTGGCAGTCGCCGACGAGTTCAGCCGGCCGGTGCCTTCGGCACCCGAGTACGACCGCCAGCCGCCGCAGGACGTCGCGGCCGAGCAGTCGGTGCTCGGCGGCATGCTGCTGAGCAAGGACGCGATCGCCGACGTCGTGGAGGTCCTCCACGGCAACGACTTCTACCGCCCGGCCCACCAGGTCATCTACGACACGATCCTCGACCTCTACGGCCGCGGTGAGCCGGCCGACGCGATCACCGTCGCCGCCGAGCTCAACCGCACCGACCAGCTGTCCAAGATGGGCGGCGCGGTCTACCTGCACACGCTGATCCAGTCCACGCCCACGGCCGCCAACGCCGGCTACTACGCCCAGATCGTGGCCGAGCAGGCCACCCTGCGCCGGCTCGTCGAGGCCGGCACCCGCGTCGTGCAGCTCGGGTACGGCGCGGCCGGCGGGCGCGGCGACGTCGACGACATCGTCGACCGGGCGCAGCAGGAGATCTACGAGGTCACCGAGAAGCGGATGAGCGAGGACTACTCGCGCCTCGAGGACATCCTGCAGCCGACGATGGACGAGCTCGACGCGATCGCCTCGCGCGGCGGCGTCAGCCGCGGCGTCCCCACGGGCATCCGCGACCTCGACGAGCTCACGAACGGCCTGCAGGCGGGCCAGATGGTCGTCATCGCGGCGAGGCCGGGTGTCGGCAAGGCGCTGGCCCTCGACACCCCCATCGCCACGCCGACCGGGTGGACGACGATGGGCGAGGTCCGCGTCGGCGACCGGGTCATGGGTTCCGACGGCCGGCCGACGACGGTCGTCGCCGCCACCGAGGTGATGACCGGCCGCCCCTGCTACGAGGTGCACTTCTCCGACGGTTCGGTCATCGTCGCCGACGCCCAGCACCAGTGGCTCACGGAGACCCGCGCCAGCCGCAGGTCCGCCCAGGCGGCGGCCACCGGCTACAACCGCTGCCGCAGCCAGGGCACGTTCGCCGCGGTCCGCACGACCGAGGAGATCGCCGCCACGGTGCGGTGCGCCACCAAGGACGCGCGGCTCAACCACTCGGTGACGAACGCCGGGCCCTTGACCCTGCCCGAGGCCGACCTCCTCGTCCCGCCGTACGCCCTCGGGGTCTGGCTGGGTGACGGGACGTCGGCCGCTGCCCAGTACACGAGCGCAGACCCCGAGATCGCCGCCTACATCGAGGCCGAGGGTCTCGTGGTCGTCCCCACGGACGTCGACGGCCGCTACGCGCTCCGCCTGCCGCAGCGGCCGGGGCCGGTCGAGCGCCCCTGCCCCGTGTGCGGTCGTTCGTTCGTCGCGAAGACCTCCCAGCTGCAGACGTGCGGCAAGGCCTGCGGTGGGGCGTTGCGCGCCGGCGCCGGAGTCGGACGCCAGGCGTCCTGCTCCGACTGCGGAGGACCGTCGTCCGGGATGGCGCAGTGCCAGCCCTGCCGGGACGACCACGGCACGGTCCAGGCGCTTCTCCGCAAGCTCGGCGTGCTCGGGGACAAGCACATCCCGACGCGGTACCTGCGCGCATCCGTCGCGCAGCGCCGGGCGCTGCTCGCCGGGTTGCTGGACACCGGCGGCACGGTCGCGCCGAGCGGAGTGGTCCAGCTCGCGGTGACCAGCCGGCGCCTGGCCGAGGATGCCCGTGAGCTGGTCGCGAGCCTGGGCTACCGCGTGCGGATGAGCACGGAGCGCGTACGTGGTCGCTCGGAGAGCTCGTCGACCTGCTACACGCTCACGTTCAGCACCGACGACGAGGTCTTCGTGCTCGAGCGCAAGAAGCTCCTGCACAAGGAGCGGGGCGCCCGGACATTCACCGCCCGCGGGTCGCGCTTCATCACCGAGGTGCGGCCCATCCCCAGCGTGCCGGTGCGCTGCATCCAGGTCGACGCCGAGGACCACCTGTTCCTGGCCGGCCGCAGCTTCATCCCGACGCACAACTCGACGCTGGGTCTCGACATCGCGCGGTCAGCCGCGATCAAGAACCACCAGGCGACCGTGATCTTCTCGCTCGAGATGAGCAAGCACGAGATCACCATGCGTCTGCTCTCCGCGGAGGCGAAGGTGCCGCTGCACCACATGCGCGCCGGCACGCTGTCCGACGAGGACTGGTCCAAGCTCGCGCGCCGCATGGGCGAGGTCGCCGACGCGCCCCTCTACATCGACGACTCGCCGAACATGACGATGATGGAGATCCGCGCCAAGGCGCGGCGGCTCAAGCAGCGAAACGACCTCAAACTGGTCGTCATCGACTACCTGCAGCTCATGACCTCCGGGAAGAAGGTCGAGAGCCGCCAGCAGGAAGTCTCGGAGTTCTCCCGCGCTCTCAAGCTCCTGGCCAAGGAGTTGGAGGTCCCGGTCATCGCGATGAGTCAGCTGAATCGTGGCTCCGAACAGCGCCAGGACAAAAAGCCAATGCTGTCCGACCTCCGCGAATCGGGTTCGATCGAACAAGATGCGGACATGGTCATGATGATCCACAGAGAAGACATGTACGAGAAGGAATCCCCGCGCGCCGGGGAAGCGGACATCATGCTGGTGAAGCACCGGAATGGTCCGACGGCGAACGTCACCGTCGCCTTCCAGGGTCATTACAGCCGCTTCGTGGACATGGCCAACTGACCTCTCGCCACCGGCAACGGCGCCCCGCCCGGCCCGGCCGGGGCGCCGTTCGCGTCCTCGGCCGGAGCGGCCTCAGCCCCGCAGGGCCGCCGTGAGCTTGCGCATCGCCGACGCGGCGCTGTCGCTCACCGTCGGTCGCAGGACGGCGAGGCTCGACATCAGCGCCGCGGCCTCCGGCAGGTCCAGCTCGACCGCGACCGCGCTGCGCGACAGGGGCAGCGAGACCCCGCCGCCCCGGCCCTGGTGGGTCATCAGCGGCACGCCGCCGCCCTGCAGCCGCTCGACGTCGCGGGCCACCGTCCGCTCGGACACCCCGAGGTCGCGTGCCAGCTCCGCCAGCTGGACGCGCGCACCGCGGCGGGCGTGCAGCCGCTCGATCAGCGCCTGCTGCCGCTCCACCCGCCGCAGCGCCAGGTGGCCGTCCCGCGACGCCGCCGCCAGCCGCACCCGCGCGCATCCACGACCTGCCCGGTAAGCCGACACCGGCGTGTCCGGTTCCGCCCCTAGCGTCGCCGGCATGAGCAGTCCCGAGACCCCGGGGCCTTCTTCGACCGCTACGCCGCCGCGTTGCTCGCCCGCGACGAGCAGGCGGTCGCCGGCATGTACGCCGTCCCGTCGCTCATCCTCTGCCCCGGCAACGCCGTCGCGGTCAGCGATCGAGGCCAGACCGAGCAGTTCTTCGCGTCCTCCTGGGACCAGTACGACGGCGTGGACGACGTCCGCCAGGAGGTCGAGGTCGAGGTCGTGGCCGAGGCGCCGGGGAGCACCTGGGCCGACGTGACCTGGATCCACGGCGGGGAGCCCCGGGAGCGGTTCTGCTACCAGCTCGTCCCGGGCGCCGACGGCCTGCGGATCGCCGTCCTCACGCCGCTGCCGCTGCCCGGTCAGGCCCGCTGACGCTCCTCCACGCCTCGACCGGGGTGCCACGACCGGATCACCAGCTTGTCGCGCGCCTCGTTGAGCCCGGTCCACACCACCTCGTGCAGGTCCAGGTGGAACACGTGCGCGCCGTCGCGGTCGGGCTCCGCGACGGCGACGCCGGCCACCTTGGCCTCGCCCGGCCAGTCGGCCCCGCCCTCGCCCGGCTCGGACGTCGGGCTGTGCAGCGCCAGCCGCGGGTCGCGCTGCAGGTCCCTCGCCTTCACCGCTCCGGGCATCGACCCCAGCCGGAGGTGCCCGTCGTCGCCGAACTCCACCTCGGTCCCGCTGATCCGCGGTGACCCGTCGGCCCGCAGCGTCGCCATGGTCGCGTGCTTGCCGCGGGTGAACGCCGCCCGGACCTGGGCGGCCAGCTCCGCCGCCTCCTTCTCCACCTCTGCCCAGCTCGCCATGCCGGGCAGTGTGCCGCCGGACACCGACAGAAGTCAGCGGCAGCGGTCAGCAGCCGGCGGGTCAGCCGGCGCAGGACTGTCACACCCGCCTGGGACGGTGTCGGCACGGGATCCACGGCGACCTCGCACGCGTCGTCCAGGCGGCGCACAGCTCGGTCCCGCAGTCTCGGATCACGCGGCTCCCCCGAGCCGGTGCGACCAGGAGGTGACCATGCACGAGGACGACGCCCAGCAGACCGCGTGGCGCGAGCGCATCGGCACGCACGCGTGGGTGCGTTCCCCCGAGCCGGTCGACCTGCGGCACGACTCGCTGGCGACCGCGATCGCCCGCCGCCGCGCCCGGCGCCGCCGCCCCTGATCCGGACGGCGCGAGGTCCGGTCCCGGACCGTCGGCCTCGCGCCGCCCGTGTGCCACGTGAAACGTCAGGCCGGCCGCAGCACCGCGACCAGGAACCCCGACTCCCCCGGGAACGGCCGCAGGTCCCAGGTCGACAGCAGCAGGTCCGGCGCCCAGCCGGCGGCGGCCGCGTCGGCGAGGAACTCGTCGAAGTCGTAGCCCCGGCCGCCGCCGAACCCGATCGCCGCCCGCCCCGACGGGGCCACGTGCGCCCGCAGCCGCCGCAGCACCTCCCGCCGCGTGCTCGGCGCCAGGAACGTCATCACGTTGCCCGCGCAGACGATCCCGTCGAAGTCGGCCGGGATGCCCCGCGCCGGCAGGTCGAGCTCGGCCAGGTCCCCCACCAGCCACGTGGGACCGGGGTGGTCCTCCTCGGCGGCCGCGACGAGCACGGGGTCGACGTCCACCCCGACCACCTCGTGGCCCGCCTCGTGCAGGAAGGCCCCCACCCGCCCGGGGCCGCAGCCGGCGTCGAGGACCCGCGCCGCGCGCGGCACCAGCGCGTCCACCAGCCGCGCCTCGCCGCCCAGGTCGGCCCCGGCCGCGGCCATGTCGCGGAACCGCTGGACGTAGGCGGCCGAGTGGCCCGGGTCCTGCTGGGTGATGCGCACCCACGTGCTGATCTCCGTCACGATCCCTCCTCGTCGCCGGGCCCTACCCGCCAGTCCGGCGGATCTCCCGGGTGCAGTGCGGGATCGTCCGCCGGCAGGGTCCGCACCGGTCCCGGCGGGGTGCGCGGGCCCTCGAACCGCACCGTCACCCGGCCCAGCCCGCGCCCCCAGACCCAGCCCGGCCCCAGCTCGTCGTGCCGCACGTCCTGCCCCGGCCACCAGCGGCGGTCCGCCGGCGCCGGCTCCTCGGCGGTCTCCGGCTCCTCGGCGGCTGGCTCGTCGACGTCGACGCCGTCCGGCTCGTCCGACGCGAACAGGTCACCCTGCGCGTACACCGACAGCCCGGAGACCCCCACGCCCAGCAGCCGCAGCCCGCCGCCGGTGCCGGTCTCGGCCAGCAGCCGCCGCGCGATCGAGGCGATGGTCCGCGGGTCGTCCGTCGGCTGCGGCAGCGTGAGCGAGCGGGTCAGCGTCGTGAAGTCGTAGCGGCGCAGCTTCAGCGTCACCGTCCGCCCCGAGTACGCCGACGCCCGCAACCGCTCCCCCACCCGCGCGGCCATGGTGTCGATCTCGCGCCCGAGCACGGCCAGGTCGGTCAGGTCCCGCTCGAAGGTCTCCTCGTGCGACACCGACTTGACCTCCCGGTCGGCCACCACGGGGCGGTCGTCCTCCGCCCGCGCCAGCGCGTGCAGGCCCGCGCCGTGCGCCCGCCCCACCAGCGCGACGAGGTCGGCGAGCGACTTGGCGGCCAGGTCGCCGACCGTGCGCACGCCGACCGTCCGCAGCCGCTCCTCCGTGGCCGGACCCACGCCGCCCAGCCGGTTCACCGGCAGGGGGTGCAGCACCTCCAGCTCCGTCCCCGGGGCGACGACGACCAGCCCGTCCGGCTTGTCCAGGTCGGAGCCCAGCTTCGCCATGAGCTTCGAGGTCCCCACGCCGACCGAGCCGGTGACCCCGCCGGTGGCCGCCGCGATCCGCTCCTTGAGGTCGCGGGCCAGCGCCGTCACGCCGGCCACCGACAGGTCGTGCCCGCGGCCGGCGGCCAGGTCGACGTACGCCTCGTCCAGCGACACCGGCTCGACGAGCGGCGAGAGCTCGCGTAGCAGGTCCATGACCACCTCGGAGGTGCGCCGGTAGGCACCGAAGCGGCCGCCGAGGAACGCCGTCCCCGGCGGGCACCGCCGGCGCGCCTCCGCCGTCGACATCGCCGACCGCGCCCCGTACGCCCGCGCCTCGTAGGACGCCGTCGCCACCACCCCGCGGCCGCCGACCCCGCCGACCACCACCGGCCGGCCGCGCAGCGACGGCTTGTCCCGCTGCTCCACGGCGGCGTAGAAGGCGTCCAGGTCCAGGTGCAGGACGCTCGCCTCCCGCCGCACGTCCCGCACCTCCCGATCGACCCGACCCCTCGATCATCCCCGCACCCGCCGACGGCACGGGCCACCCGATCGGGCGGCCGAAACGGAACTCCTTGTTCTGCGGGCCGCGACCTGCCACCGTCCGTCGCCGATCGACCGGTGACAGGAGGGTGCGTGGACGCGGCGACGGTCGCCTTCCTCGCCACGGGCGGGCTCGGGCTCGTGGTGCTCGTCGTCTCCCTCGTCGTCGGTGAGCTCGGCGAGCTCGGCCTCGGCGACGCCGACGGGCCGTTCTCGGTGCCGGCGGTGGCCGCGCTGCTCGGCGGGGTCGGCTTCGGCGGTGCGGCGGCGCTGGCGCTGCTGCCCCTCACCGGCGCCGTCGCCGTCCTCGTGGCCGTCCTCGTCGGCCTCGCCGGCGCCGTCCCGCTGGCCTGGGGCGCCGTCCGGCTCTCCGGGGCGCTGCACGACATGCCCACCACCGAGACGCTGACCCGCGCCCACCTGCTGGGCGCCCAGGGCGTCGTCGTCACCCCGGTGCCCGCCGGCGGCTACGGCGAGGTCCGGCTGGCGCTGGCCGGCCAGCAGCTCAAGTACACCGCCCGCTCCGACGTCCCGCTGCCGCTCGGCACGCCGGTCTACGTCACCGACACGCTCAGCGAGACCGCCGTCGAGGTCGTCTCGACCGCACGCGACCCCCTGCCCGGAGGCGACCTCCCGTGACCCTGCTCCTCGCCATCGGCGGCATCGCCCTGCTCGTGGTGCTGCTGGTGCTGCTCGTGCTCTCCCGGATCAAGGTGGCCGGGCCCAACCAGGCCTTCCTGGTCACCGGCCGGCAGGGCCGCCAGGTCACCGGGGCCGACGGGGCGATCTCCCGCGACCTGTCGGGTCAGAAGGTCGTCATGGGGGCGAGCGTCTTCGTCCTCCCCATCGTGCAGAAGCTGCACACGATGGACCTGTCCAGCCGGCGCATCCCGGTCGGCATCCGGGGTGCCATCTCCAAGCAGGGCGTGAAGTGCGACCTGGAGGGCGTGGCCATCGTCAAGGTCGGCGGCACCGAGCAGGCGATCCGCGCCGCCGCCCAGCGCTTCCTCAACCAGCAGTCCGGGATCGACTCGTTCACCTCCGAGGTGCTCGCCGGCGCGCTGCGGTCGATCGTCGGCCGGCTCACGGTGGAGGAGATCATCCGCGACCGCGCCGCGTTCGCCTCCGCCGTGGCCGAGGAGGCGGAGTCCTCGCTCACCGGCCAGGGCCTGGTGCTCGACACGTTCCAGCTCCAGGACATCCAGGCCGAGGGGTCCTACCTCGCCGACCTCGGCCGGCCCGAGGCCGCGCGCGTGCTCAAGGAGGCCAGCATCGCCGAGGCCCGCGCCCGGCAGGCGGCCGAGCAGGAGAAGCTGCTCGCCGACGAGGCGATCGCCGTCGCCCAGCGGCAGCTGGCCCTCAAGCAGGCCGAGATCGACGCCGAGATCGACGCGGCCAAGGCCAAGGCCGCGGCGGCCGGCCCGCTCGCGCAGGCCGCGCAGGACCAGGCGATCCTCACCGAGCAGGAGAAGGTCGCCGTCCGGACGGCGGCGCTGACCGAGCGGCAGCTGGACACCCAGGTGCGCCGCCCCGCCGACGCCGAGCGCTACCGCGTGGAGCAGGAGGCCGAGGGCCGCAAGAACTCGGCCATCCTCACCGCCGAGGCCGAGCGGCAGGCCACGATCGCCGCCGCCCAGGCCGCGGCCGAGCAGGCGAAGCTGCACGGCGAGGGCGAGCGGGCCCGCCGCTCGGCGCTGGCCGAGGCGGAGGCGATCGAGGGCGCCAAGCGCGGTGAGGCCGAGAAGCTGCGCCGGCAGGCCGTGGCCGAGGCCGTCGAGCGGGAGGGCCTGGCCGAGGCGGCCGCCATCCAGGCCCGCGGCCGGGCCGAGGCCGAGGCGCTGGACGCCCGCGCCGACGCGTTCGCGCACTACGGCGAGGCGGCGATCCTCGACCTGCTGGTCAAGGTGCTGCCCGACGTGGTGGGCGCGGCGTCGGCCCCGCTGTCGGCGGTGGACAAGATGACCGTGATCTCGGCCGACGGGGCCGGGTCGCTCGGCCGTTCGGTCGCGGCGAACGTCGCCCAGGGGCTGCAGCTCTCCGGGGACCTCACCGGCGTCGACGTCGCCGGGCTGCTGCGCCGCCTCGGCCGGGTCGCCGTCCCCGAGGAGGCCGACGGCGTCACCCGGGTGCCGGTCGTCACCGTGGACGGCGACGGGGCGTCGCGGAACGGCACCGCGGAGGCGCGCTGACCCCGGCTCAGCGGCCGGCGGGCGCGTGCCGGTACTGCGTGGTCCACAGGCCGGGCAGCACCTCGCGCTCGCCGGTCACGGCGAAGCCCAGCCGCTCGTACAGGGCGCGGGCCGGCCGGTTGTCGCGGCCGGTGGAGACGACGGTCGGCCGGGAACCGGCCGCGGCCAGCGCGGCGCGGACGAGCGCCGAGCCGACCCCGCGCCGGTGCGCGGCCGGGACCACGACCAGGCGTGCCACGTCGAGGACCTCCGGGTCCGCCGTCCAGCCCACGGCGCCGGCGAGCCGGTCCCCGAGGAAGGCGCCGACCCAGGTGAGCCCGCTGCCGCGCAGCTCGTCGACGCCCTCGGCCAGCGGCGGGATGCGGTCGTCGCCGATCAGCTCGGCCTCGACGGCGTAGGCCGCGTGCTGCACGGCCAGCAGCTCCCGCGCCAGGGCCTCGTCGACGCCGGGGTCGAGCGGGCGCAGGACCGGCTCGTCGGCCGGGTCAGGCATCGGTGAGCGCGGCGGGCGGCAGCCAGCCGGCGTCGAGCAGCTCGGCGATCTCCTGCAGCGAGGAGGTGTCGGCGCCGGCCGTCGAGCCGCTGACCACGAGCCGCTCCACCATCACCCGGGCCACCTGCTCCTCGACGGTGTCCTCGGCGTAGGCGACCCGCCACGGCGAGCTCCTGCCGTCGCGGTGGGTGCGCCCGGTGACCTGGCGGGCCTGGATGCCGGAGAAGCGCGGCTGGTGGAACAGCCCGACCCGCGGGACCTCCGAGGCGGTGGTGCCGTCGGGCAGCAGCTCGCCGGCGTGCAGGCTGATCGAGGCGGTCACGGTGAACACGCAGACCGGCGCCTTGCCGCTCTGGAAGCGCAGCCGCTCGCCCTCGACGTCGAACCGGTCGCGCCCGTAGACGGCGGCCACGCCGATGCCGGCGTCGAGCAGCGCCTCGCGGATCGGGTCGGCGGCGGTCTCGACGAACTCCACCGACACCGCGACCTGCCGCTCCGCCTCCACCTGCGCCTTGACCCAGTCGACGGTGGCCTGCACGCGGATCAGCCCGGCCTTCTGCCGGAACCGCAGCAGCGCGGCGCGGCCGCGGGCGGTCTGCCGGCTCCGGCGGGCCAGCTGCATCTCGGCGCGGAACTCCTGCCACTCCGACTCGTACGACGCCCGCTCGGCCGGGGTGAGCGCCACCGGGGTGCCGCTGACCGACACCGGGCCCCACGGCGCCGGGCGGTGCAGGGTGGCCGGCGGGTCGGCGTCGGCGAGCCAGCCCTGCAGCCGGGCGAGGTCGCGCCGGCGGGCCTCGGGGTCCTCGGTCCACTCCCAGCCGTAGCGGCCCTTCTCGACCGCGAAGCCCAGGGCCGCCAGCCGGGCCGGCAGGTCGGACCAGGCCCTGAGCGGCTCACCCTGGCAGCGGGCGAACTCCGGCGCCAGGTAGGGCAGCTCCAGCGGCGTGTGCGCCGGCGTGGCGGTGGCGGCGAGGACGAACGGCGCGCCCTTGACCCGGCCGCCCCCGGAGACGGCCTTCCAGTGCTTCCAGCGCTGGGTGGTGGTGTGCCGGACCATGTGCGCCTCGTCGGCGACGACGACGTCGAAGGCCAGCTCGCCGACCTTGGCCAGCCGGTCCCACGTGGTGACGCACCAGCGCAGGCCGCCGTCGCCGAAGCCGGCGATCGAGCGGGTCCAGTGCGGGATGGTGATCGCGGCCGGCCGGTCGGCGACCACCAGGACGCGGTCGCCGCCCCGCCGCTCGGCGATCTCCCGCGCGGCGAGGACCGCCGTCCCGGTCTTGCCCACCCCCGGGTCGTCACCCAGCAGGAAGACCCGCCCGCCGGCCTCGGCGTGCGCGACGACCGCGTCGGCGCCGGCCCACTGCTCCTCGCGGGGGGTCAGCGGGCGGGGCGCCGGCAGCGGGCGCCGGGTGGCGTTGAGCTCGTCCTCGAGGAAGCGCTCGAAGGTGTACGGCGGCGGGTCGTAGGGCGCCAGCTCGGGCGGCAGGGCCGCCCCGACCCAGACGTGCGCCTGCAGCCCCGGGTGCCACTGGGCGCCGGGGGCGGGTGCGCGGAACGGCACCGCGAGCACCCACACCCGCTCCCCCGGCCCGGCGGTGGGCAGCGCGACGGCCGGCTTCGCGGCCCGCTTCGCCGGCGTCGGCCTGCGCGCCGCCGTCGTCCGGGAGCCGGTGGACGACGCCGAACGGCGGCTGGTCGAGCTGCTGGTGCGGCGGCGCCGTCCGGGCATGGGGGAGCGGTCCTCTCGTGGGCGAGACCGCAGTGTGCGGGCCGCCACCGACGCTCCGGCGCATCTCGGGCGGGTGTCGCGGTGTCTGGTGGAATCACTGCGTGACGGAGGACCTGGGCCAGGACGAACGGCTCGCCGCGCGCACGGTCGGCGAGGGCGGACCGCGGGTGGTCTTCGTGCACGGCCTGTTCGGCCAGGGCCGGAACTGGACGACGATCGCCAAGGGGCTCGCCGACCGGCACCGCGTGACGCTGCTCGACCTGCCCAACCACGGCCACTCCCCCTGGACCGACACCGTCGACTACGTGGACATGGCCGGCCTGGTGGCGGCCGAGCTGGAGTCCTACGGCGAACCGGTGACGCTGGTCGGGCACTCCATGGGCGGCAAGGTGGCGATGACGCTCGCGCTGCGCCGCCCGGAGCTGCTGCGCGCGCTGGTCGTCGTCGACGTCGCGCCGGTCGAGTACCCGGTCTCCGGCGGGCGCACCGACGACCCGGACGAGGAGGCCTCGCCGTTCGCCGCCTACATCGCCGCGATGAAGGCGCTCGACCTCGGCTCGCTGCAGCGGCGGGAGGAGGCCGACCGGGCGCTGCAGGACGTCGTCCCCAGCCGGATGGTGCGCAGCTTCCTGCTGCAGAGCCTGGTGCGGGAGGGCATCGGCGCCGACGGCGGCTGGCGCTGGCGGCTGAACCTGGACCTGCTCGAGCGCGACCTCGAGCGGCTGCGCGGCTTCCCCGACCCACCGCCGGGCGCCCGCTACGACGGGCCGGTGCTCTGGATCGCCGGGGCGAACTCCCACTACGTGCTCGAGCGCGACCGCGGACGGATGGACGAGCTGTTCCCGGCGACCCGGCTGGTGCGGGTCAAGAACGCCGGCCACTGGGTGCACTCCGAGCAGCCGGAGATCTTCCTGGAGACCCTGCGCCGCTTCCTGGACCGCGTCGAGCGCGGCTGATCCGGTTGTTCCACGTGGAGCAGCGCTCTACCCGAACAGCCCGCGGACGTCGTCGGCGGTGAGCGCGCCCGAGGCCAGCGCCCCGTCACCGACGACGCGGGAGAACAACGCCTGCTTGCGCGCCTTGAGCTCCATCACCTTCTCCTCGATGGTGCCGACGGCGACCAGCCGGTAGACGACCACCGGCTTGTCCTGCCCGATCCGGTGCGCCCGGTCGACCGCCTGCGCCTCGCTGGCCGGGTTCCACCACGGGTCGAGCACGAAGACGTAGTCGGCCTCGGTGAGCGTCAGGCCGAAGCCGCCCGCCTTGAGGCTGATCAGGAACGCCGGCGCGGTGCCGGTGCGCCACTCCTCGATCCGGGCGTCCCGGTCGCGGGTGTGCCCGTCCAGGTAGACCCAGCCGATCCCCTCGGCGGTCAGCCGGTCGCGGATCGTCCGCAGGAAGCGGGTGAACGAGCTGAAGACCAGCACCCGGTGCCCCTCGGCGACCACCTCGCGCAGGTGCTCGAGGAAGGCCTCGGCCTTGCTGGACCGCACACCGGCGTACTCGGGGTCGACCAGCGCCGGGTCGAGGCTCAGCTGCCGCAGCAGGGTCAGCGACCGGAAGATCGTCATCCGGTTCTTCCGCATGTCCTCGACCAGGCCGAGCACCTTGGTCCGCTCCCGCTGCAGGTGCGTCTGGTACAGCTTCTCGTGCCGAGGGGACAGCTCCACCTCCAGCACCTGCTCGGTCTTGGCCGGCAGGTCGGCGGCGACCATCTCCTTGGTGCGCCGCAGCACCAGCGGCCGGATCCGCCGGCGCAGCTGGGCCAGGCGGTCGGCGTCGCCGTCGCGCTCCACCGGGATCCGGTAGGTGTCGCTGAACCGCTGCGGGTCGGGAAAGAGCCCCGGCGCGACGATCGACATCAGCGACCACAGGTCCATCACGCTGTTCTCCAGCGGCGTACCGGTGAGCGCGAGCTTGACCGGGGCCGGCAGCAGGCGCGCGCTGCGGTAGGTGCGGGCCCGGGAGTTCTTCACGAACTGCGCCTCGTCGAGCACCAGCGCGGACCAGGGCAGCCCGGCCCACGCCTCCTCGTCGATCCGGAACAGCGCGTACGAGGTGACGACGAGGTGCGCCCCGGCCACCTCGCGGCGCAGGGCGGTGCCCCGCTTGCGCTCGGTCTCGGTCACCGCGACCACCCGCAGCCCGGGCGCGAAGCGCGCCGCCTCCCGCACCCAGGTGTGCACCACGCTGGTCGGCGCGACGACCAGCGCCGGGGCGCCGTCGAGCTCGCCGGCCTCGTGCGCCCGCACCAGCAGGGCCAGCGTCTGCAGCGTCTTGCCCAGCCCCATGTCGTCGGCGAGCACCCCGCCCAGCCGGTGGTCCCACAGGAAGGACAGCCAGCCGAAGCCCTCGCGCTGGTAGGGCCGCAGGTGGGCGGCCAGCCCGGCGGGCACCGGCGGCGGCTCGGCGGTCCCCAGCTCCAGCAGCCCGCGCACCTCGCGGGTCCAGCGCTCGCTCTGCTCCTCGACGACGCCGAGCCCGAGCAGCTGCTCCCACAGCCCGACCGCGTACCGGCTCACCTGCACGCCGTCGCCGGGCACGTCGCGCAGCTCCCGGGCCTCCTCGATGAGCAGGCGCAGCTGCTCGAACTCCGGCCGCTGCAGCGAGAACCACGTGCCCGAGATCAGCGCCAGCCGGGTCCGGCCGGCGACCAGGGCCTGGAACAGCGTGGCGAACGGGACGGTCTGCCCGTCGACGGTCACCGTGACACCGAGGTCGAACCAGTCGGACTCGCCGGTGTCGCGGGCGGTGAAGCTGATCTGCGGCGCGGCGGTGCTCTGCCGGTAGCGCGGCGGGGTGCCCTCGACCGCCACGTCGACGTCGGGGTCGGCGCGCAGCGCGGGCAGCACCTCGGTGGTGAACTCCAGCGCCTCCACGCCGCCCAGCTCGGCCCGCTCGGCCAGCCGGCGCTCCGGCGTCCACAGCTCCGGCAGCGCCCGCGCCGGGGCGGGCAGCGCGTCGACGAGCGCCCGCTCGCCGGCGGGGTCGCGGCCGGACCCGGGCGCCACGGGCTCGTCCAGGGCGAACGCCCGCTCGCCGTAGGCCACCGACCAGCTCACGCAGACGCTGCCGTCCCCGGGGTAGCGGGCGGTGACGGCCAACCGCGGCCGCGGGGTGTCGGGCAGCTCGACGGAGCCGTCGGCGGAGATCACCGGCACCGCCCGGCGCAGCCCCGGGTACCAGTCCCGCAGGAACCGGTCCCGGTCGCCGGCCGGGACGCCGATCGACCCGCCGCGGGCCACCAGGCCGGCCAGCGCGGGCGGCGCGGGGCGGTCGAGCCGGGCCAGCACCAGCCCGGGGCCGTCGTCCGGCCGCCCGTCCACGGTGACCCCGTGCGGAGGCACCCCGAGGAACGAGAGAGCGGCGGGGTCGACCGGCCGGCCGGCGAGCTGCAGGACGGCGGCCACGTCGGTGCGGTCGCCGCCGTCCCGGAGGTCGACGGCGACGGTGGCGGGCTCCGCGGAGAGCACCACCGGCCGGGCCGGGCGGTCGGCGGTCACCAGCTCGACGCCGTCGGCGACCGCCTCGGCCAGCAGCCGCCACAGCCCGGGGCCGAACTCGTGCAGGTACACGTCGACCGGGGCGTAGGAGTAGTACTGGTTGCGCGCGGCCTGGTGGGTGGCGTGCAGCGCGCGCAGCGCCGCCAGGTGGGCGGGGTCCCAGCCGGCGCGCACGCTGTCGTACTGCAGCTGCCGCCACGACACCCCGGTGCGCACCCACGAGCCCCGCTTGCCCGGGGTGACCGGGCGCAGCCGGACCAGCCGCTGCCGCGCCCCCCGGGCGCCGACGGAGGCCCGCCCCCGGCCGGGCTCCGGGGCGACCAGCTCGAACTGCAGCCCCAGGGGCACCGATCCCCCGCCCGGCGGGTCGGCGGCGGCCAGCAGGTCCGCGAGCTCCTCCTCCCAGCCGGCGGAGCGCCGGCCGTTCCCGCCGTCGGGCGAGCCGCCCAGGTGGCCGCGCAGCACCAGCAGGACCGCGACCGCGTGCTTGCAGTCCTCGCCCACCGGGCAGGTGCACGCCCCGACCCAGCCGGTGCGGCTGCCCTCGGCCCGGACGACCGTGGTCCGGTACGGCACCGGCTGGTTCCCCTGCACCAGCGCGGAGACCCGGCGGACGTCGTCGGCGACGCGCAGGCCGAGCACGCTGCGCGCGACGTACGGACGGGCGCGGTCGAGCACCTCGGGGCCCACCGCGTCGGCCAGCGCCGGGTCGGTGACCAGATCCCGCCAGCCACCGAGCACCCGGACAGGCTACGGCGGAGCACCGACGGCCCGGTCGGGCGCGACGGCCCGGCTCGCCGCGACCCGGGTCCGGGCGCGAAGATCGGCGCATGACCGACAGCCGCGCCGGACAGCCCGCCCAGCCCAGCGACCTGGTCGACGTCGCCGCGCTGGTCACCGCCTACTACGCGCTCGAGCCGGACCCCGCCGACCCGGGGCAGCAGGTCGCGTTCGGCACCAGCGGGCACCGCGGGTCCAGCTTCGACGCCGCGTTCAACGAGGCGCACATCCTCGCCACCACGCAGGCCATCTGCGAGTACCGGGCGGCGCAGGGCTACGACGGCCCGCTGTTCCTCGGCCGTGACACCCACGGGCTGTCGGAGCCGGCCTGGACCAGCGCCCTCGAGGTGCTGGCCGCCAACGACGTGACGGTGCTCGTCGACGCCGCCGACCGGTACACGCCCACGCCGGCGGTCAGCCACGCCATCCTGCGCGCCAACCGCGGCCGCACGAGCGGCCTGGCCGACGGCGTCGTCGTCACCCCGTCGCACAACCCGCCGCGCGACGGCGGCTTCAAGTACAACCCGCCGTCCGGCGGCCCCGCCGACACCGACGCCACGAAGGCCATCGCCGACCGCGCGAACGAGATCCTCCGCGGCGGCCTCAAGGAGGTGCGGCGGATCCCGTTCGCCCGCGCCCGGGCGGCGGCCGGCGCGCACGACTTCCTCGGCGACTACGTCGACGACCTGCCGCAGGTCCTCGACCTCGACGCCGTCCGGGAGGCCGGCGTGCGCATCGGCGCCGACCCGCTCGGCGGCGCCAGCGTCGACTACTGGGGCGCGATCGCCGAGCGGCACCGGCTCGACCTCACCGTGGTCAACCCCCTGGTCGACCCGACGTGGCGGTTCATGACCCTCGACTGGGACGGGAAGATCCGCATGGACTGCTCGTCGCCGTCGGCGATGGCCTCGCTGATCGGCAAGCGCGCCGACTACGCGATCGCCACCGGCAACGACGCCGACGCCGACCGGCACGGCATCGTCACGCCGGACGCCGGGTTGATGAACCCCAACCACTACCTCGCGGTCGCCATCGCGTACCTCTTCGCGCACCGGCCCGGATGGGGCGCGGGCACGGCGGTCGGGAAGACGCTGGTCTCCAGCTCGCTGATCGACCGGGTGGTCGCCGGCCTCGGCCGCCGGCTGGTCGAGGTGCCGGTCGGCTTCAAGTGGTTCGTCCCGGGCCTGCTCGACGGGTCGGTCGGCTTCGGCGGCGAGGAGTCCGCCGGGGCGTCGTTCCTGCGCCGCGACGGCAGCGTCTGGACGACGGACAAGGACGGCATCCTGCTGGCGCTGCTGGCCGGCGAGATCCAGGCGGTCACCGGCCGGTCGCCCTCGCAGCTGCACGCCGAGCTGACCGAGCGGTACGGCGAGTCGGCCTACGCCCGCGTCGACGCCCCGGCCACCCGGGAGCAGAAGGCGGCGCTGGGCAAGCTCTCCCCCGAGGACGTCACCGCCACCGAGCTCGCCGGGGAGCCGATCACGGCCAAGCTGACCCGGGCTCCCGGCAACGACGCCCCGATCGGCGGGCTGAAGGTGGTCACCGAGAACGCCTGGTTCGCCGCCCGGCCCTCCGGCACCGAGGACGTCTACAAGGTCTACGCCGAGTCCTTCCGCGGACCCGAGCACCTCGCGCAGGTGCAGGAGGAGGCGCGGGCGGTGGTCACGGCGGCCCTCGGCGGCTGACCCACCGACATTGCCGTTGACCCACCGACATGGCCATCATGGTGGTGAGGGGCGGGCGGTCAGCGCGTCGCGCACCCGCGCCACGACGACGTCGAGGTCGCGGAGGTCCGCGGCGCTCACCCTGATCACCGTCCAGCCGGCCGCGACCGGAGCGTCGTCGCGGACGATCCGGACGCCGTCGAAGTGGTGCGCGCCTTCGTGCTCCAGCGCGACCTTCGCCTCCGGCCAGGCGAGGTCCACCCGCGCGAGGAACCGGCCGCCGACCACCACCTCGTACTGCGGTGTCGGCGCGAGCCCGGCCAGGGTCAGCGCCACCCGCACGCGTCACTCGGGCGGGGACTCCGCGCGGGGGGCGACCAGCTCGACCGCGCGGCGCACCCGGCGCACGCCCCACCGACGGCCCGCTCCGATCGGGAGCGCCCGCAGCTCGCCCAGCGCCACGCCCCGGGACCGCAGCTCGTGGTCGAACGGCAGCGAGGGGTCGGCGTGGACGCCGTGCACCACCCGCCGGAAGCCGGAGGTCCGGAGGCGCTCGCGGGTGATCAACCCCGCGGCGATGGCATGGCTACCGACGAAGACACCGGTCAGCGCGTGGTCGAGCGGCACGGAGGCAGGCTCCCCGATCCCGCGCCGTCGTCAGGTGGTCGTCCACAGGTCCACCGGGATGGCCGTCGTGGTGGCGGGCTCACGGGCCACCGGGATGGCCATCTGGGTGGAGATCAGCGGCGGCGGTCGGACTTGTCGGCGTACATCGCGTCGTCGGCCTCGCGGACGACCCGCTCGTAGACCTCGTCGGGGTCGGCGCCGCCCGGGGCCGAGCCGATCCCGATGCTCATGCCGATGGTCATGCTGAGGTCGCCGATGACCAGCGGGTCGGTCACGGTCGTGCGCACCCGCTCGGCGAGCACCTCGGCCTCGGGCCGCTCGGTGTTCTCGCAGACGATGGCGAACTCGTCGCCGCCGAGCCGGGCCGCGGTGTCGCTGGCCCGCAGCACCGACGTCAGCCGGCCGGCGAAGGACACGAGGACGGCGTCGCCCATCGGGTGGCCGTGCTCGTCGTTGATCGCCTTGAAGCCGTCGAGGTCGATGATCAGCACGCAGGTCGGCGTCCGCTCCCGGTGGCCGCGCTCGAGGGCGTGCCGCAGCCGGTCGTGGAAGAGGATCCGGTTGGGCAGGCCGGTCAGCGGGTCGTGCAGCGACCGGTGCACCAGCGCCGCCTCCAGCGCCTTCCGGTCGGTGATGTCCTCGACGATCATCACCAGGTGCGCCGGTCCGCCGTCGGGCGTCGCCGCGACCCAGGACGTCGCCACCTGCACCGGCACGGCCGAGCCGTCGGCCCGCAGGAACCGGCACTCGTGCCGCATGGGCCGGCCCGGGTGCCGCCCCAGCACCGCGCAGGCCTCCCGGGCGCCCTCCACGTCGTCGGGGTGGGTGAGGTCGAACAGCGACCGGCCGACCAGGTCGTCGGGGGTCCGGCCGAGCAGCTGGCCCAGCACGGGGTTGGCGTCGGTGACGACGCCGTCGGTGGTGCAGAGGGCCACACCCATCGGCGCGTTGGCGAAGACGCTGCGCCGGTCCGCCGGCGGTGGGGCGTCCACCAGCTCCGTCACGTCGTCCACCTCCTCGGCCGTCGCACGGCACCTGTGGAAAACCAGTGTTCCCCAATACCCGCGATCCGCATGCCGTGCATGGGGTGCAGGATGCGGAGGAGACGCCTGAGACCCGCGCAGGAGGCCGCCGTGAACGACTTCGACCTGGTGCTGCCCGCCGAGGTCGACATCCGCGAGGTGGGCATGCGCGACGGGCTGCAGCTCGAGGCGCCGGTCCCGCTGGCGGCCAAGCTCGACATGCTCGAGGCGCTGGTCGCCACCGGTGTCCGCCGGATCGAGGCGACCTCGTTCGTCTCCCCGCGGGCCGTGCCGGCGCTGGCCGACGCCGACCAGGTGGCCGCGGAGCTGTCGCGGTGGGGTGGCGTGCACTGGTCGGCCCTGGTCGCCAACGCCCGCGGCGCCGTCCGGGCGGTCGACGCCGGGGTGGCGAACCTCGAGTACGTGGTGAGCGCCTCCGACGGGCACAGCCGCGCCAACGCCGGGCGCGGCACCGCCGAGGCCGTCGGCGCGGTCGGCGAGATCGCCGGGCTCGCGCACGGCGCCGGCGGCTCGCTGGAGGTCATCATCGCCACGGCCTGGGACTGCCCCTTCGACGGCCGCACGCCCGTCGCGCGCACCGTCGACGTCGCCCGGGCCGCGGTCACGGCCGGCGCCGACCAGCTCTGCCTCGGCGACACGATCGGCACGACCACGCCGCTGCGGGTCGTCCAGCTGCTCGACGCCGTCCGCCGCGCGTGCCCCGGCGTCCCGGTGGGCGTGCACTTCCACGACACCCGCGGCACCGGGCAGGCCAACGCGCTGGCCGCCGTCCAGGCCGGCGTCACCCAGCTGGACTCCTCCGTCGGCGGCCTCGGCGGCTGCCCGTTCGCCCCCGGCGCCAGCGGCAACATCGCCACCGAGGAGCTGGTCTACATGCTCGAGGAGTCGGGCGTGCGCACCGGGTTGGACCTCGACGCGGTGCTCGGCGCCGCCGCGGTGACCGAGCAGGCGGTCGGCCACGCCCTGCCCAGCTCGCTGTACCGGGCCGGCGGTCGTTCCGTCCCCCGCGGCGCGGCACCGCGCTGACCGGTGGTTGGCTGGTGCACGTGAGCGCCGCGCCGCAGGACCCGGGGCCGGTCGACCCGCGCGTGATGCGCGACGTCCTCGGCCACTTCGCCTCCGGCGTCACCGTCGTGACCGCCGACACCGCGGCCGGCCCGATCGGTTTCACGTGCCAGTCGTTCAGCTCGCTGTCGCTCGACCCGCCGCTGGTCGTCTTCGCCCCCGCCCGCACCTCCACCACCTGGCCGCGGCTGCGCGAGATCGGCCGGTTCTGCGTCAACGTCCTCGCCGAGGACCAGACCCGGCTCTCGCAGGCCTTCGCCCGCTCCGGCGCCGACAAGTTCGCCGGCGTGCCGTGGTCGCGCAGCCGCCGCGGCTCACCGGTGCTGCAGGACGTCGTCGCCTGGATCGACTGCGAGCTGTGGGCCGAGTACGACGGCGGCGACCACACCCTCGTCGCCGCGCGCGTGCTCGACCTCGGAGCCGACCCGGCGCGCCGGCCGCTGCTGTTCCACCGCGGTTCCTACGGCCTGCTCGACGTCTCCCGCACCGACGGCTGACCCGGGGCCGACGCGGCTCACCCGAGGCGGACGGCGATGAGCGCGACGTCGTCCCGGCGGTCCAGGTGGCCGGCGACGGCGGCGTCGCACAGCGCGCGGGGGTCGGCGTCGGCCGGGGCCGCGGCCAGGCGCACGCACAGCTCGGCGATGCCGGCGTCGAGGTCCTCGCCGGGGCGCTCGATGAGCCCGTCGGTGTAGGCCACGAGGGTCGAGCCCGCGGGCACCTCGACGTCGACGGTCTCCCGGCGGGTGGCCGAGTCCACGCCGACCAGCAGCCCGGTGGCGCCGTCGAGCACCCGCACCGCGCCGTCGGGGGACCGCAGCAGCAGCGGGGGGTGGCCGGCGTTGCCGACCCGCACCCGCCACGGCCCGCCCTCGCGCTCCGGCCGCACGGCGCGGACGTAGACCATCGTCGCCATCGGCGCCACGTGCAGGCCCTGCACCAGCCGGTCGACCCGGCTGAGCACCGGCGCGGGGTCGTCGTCCTCGGCGTCCCACACGCAGGCCCGGATGAGCCCCCGCAGGTGACCCATCGCCGCGGCCGCGGCGACGTCGTGCCCGACGACGTCGCCGACGACCATGCCGATCGAGCCGTCGGGCAGCTGCAGCAGGTCGTAGAAGTCGCCGCCGACGTCGGCCGCCGTGGAGGCGCTGACGTAGTGCGCCGCGGCGCGGATGCCGGGGATCTCGGGCAGCACCGGCAGCAGCGAGCGCTGGAGGGTGTCGGCGACGGTGTGCTCCTGCTGGTACAGCCGCACGTTGTCCATGGCCAGCGCCGCCCGCCGGGCCAGGTCCTGCAGCAGCTCGACGTCCTCGGGGGCGAAGTGCCGGTCCGGCGACGTCATCACCAGCGCCATCGCACCGAGCGTCCGGCGGCGGGCCACCATGGGCACGGTGACCACCGAGGCGCAGCCGAGCCGCTCGATGAGCGCCCGCGCGGTGGGGTGCACGAAGATTCGGTCCTTGACCTCCGCGGTGACCGGGTCGATCAGCGTGGGCTGCGAGGTGGCCATGCTGCGCCGGCTCGGCGAGCTCTCGGGCAGGTTCAGGGCGTGCGCCGCGCTGAACGCGCGCAGGTCGGTCTCGAAGCCGTCGCGGTGGTGGGCGGCGGTGTCGACGACCTCGCCGTAGGCGTCGACGAGCGTGACGAACACCCAGTCGGCGAGCAGGGGGACGCAGATGCCGGCCAGCCGGTCGAGCAGCGACTGCATGTCCAGCGTGGCCATCAGGGTGCTGGTGGCCTCCGACATCAGGGCCAGCCGGTTCTGCGCGCGCTCGGCCCCCTCCTGCGCCCGCTCCGCGTCGATCCGCGCCTGCTCCGCGATCGCCCGGGCCAGCTCGGCCTCCTGGCGGGCGGCCTGCTCGGCGGCGAACGCCGCCTCGCGCTCGTTCTCGACCCGCACGCGCTCGGTGACGTCGGTCTGGACGCCGACGAAGCTGACAAGCTCGTCGTTGCCGTCGAAGACCGGGCTGATCGACAGCTGGTTCCAGAACGCCGTGCCGTCCTTGCGGTAGTTGAGCAGCGTCGTGGTGACGGTGCGCTGCGCGGCGAGCGCGGCTCGGATCTCGGCCACGGCGTCCGGGTCGGTCGCCGGACCCTGCAGGAAGCGGCAGTTGCGGCCGACGGCGTCCTCGTAGTCGTAGCCGGTGACCCGGGTGAACGAGGGGTTGACCCACACCAGCGGGTTGTCCGGCTGCCGCGGGTCGGTGATGGTGAAGGTGATGTCGGTGGCGATGACCGCCCGCTCGCGCAGCGCCTGCAGGTAGGTGTCGGGATCCCCGACGCCGGCGGCGCCGTCGAGCTTGAGGAAGACCACCAGCGCCAGCTGCTGGTAGCTCTCGGTGTGCGAGAGGGGGAAGCCGGTGACCCACAGCAGCCGGTCGGAGATCCCGTCGTCGCGGCGGGCGCGGTCGGGCTGCGAGCTCGTGCCCGGCCGCAGCCGCACCGCCTCGCCGGTGACCGGCTGGCCCTGCGCCACCAGGGACAGCGGGCTGCTGGAGCGGGCCAGCGGCTCGCCGGCGAGGTCGGTCAGCCCGGCCGAGGCGCCCCAGGTGTCGATGTCGACCGGCAGCGTGACGTTGCCGGCCAGCTCCACCGCCGCCGTGTTGGCGTAGGTGACCGTCCCGGCCTTCTGGTCGATGACCAGCACGGCGACCGGGACGTCGGCGAGCACGCCGGGCAGCGCGGCGTGGGCGCCGGAGTCCTGCGCGTGCTCCGACACCACGGCGCTGGCCGCGGTGACGATGCCGGCCTGGCGGTCGAGGTCCGCCCCGGCGTCGGCGGGCGCGCCGGACACGCCCGCGGCGGTCTGCGGGGGGACGGCGGGGCCCGGTCCCCGGTCGCGGTTCGGCGGCACGCAACCAATCTAGCCGGGCGGTTCCGGGCCGACCACGACCCCGATCCCCGCCGTGGCCAGCGGGTTCACCCCGCCAGGTGTGGCGGCGTGGCCGAACGGGCACCCGGTGCGCGACCGGGGAACGCAGCACCCCCGCCGCTCGTCCGACGGGCACAGGGTCCGCCAGGGGAGGAACCGCCATGGGACTGCTCGACCGCCTGTTCGGCCGCCGCGACCGCGGCCGCGCCGGCCACGGGGCCGGCTACACCGGGTACGGGGACGCCCACGACACCTACGACACCTACGACACCCGAGCCGGGGCGCCGGGCCGCGGCCGGACGACCGACGAGCAGGCGATCGAGCGCTACCGCTACCTGCTCCGGACCGCGCCCCCGGACCAGATCGAGCAGGCGCACGCCGAGGCGTTCGCGCAGCTCACGCCCGACCAGCGCCGCCAGGTGCTCGAGCAGCTCTCGGCGGCCGGGGAACGGCCCCAGGGGGAGGACCCGCGGTCCCTCGCCCGCGCGGCCACCCGCGCCGAGATGCGCCACCCGGGCACGCTCGAGCGCGCCTTCGGCGGCTACGGCCCGGGATACGGCCCGGGATACGGCCCGGGGTACGGGCGGGGCCCCGGCGGCGGCTACGGCGGGCCCGGCTTCGGCAGCATCGTCGGCGGCAGCCTGCTGGGGACGATCGGGGGGCTGGTGATCGGCACGGCCGTCGCCGACGCGCTCTTCGACACCGGGCTGGGCGACGGCGGCCTGTTCGGCGGCGGCGACGAGGAGGCCTACGCCGCCGGGTACGAGGAGGGCGCCCAGGACTTCGGGGGCGACTACGGCGGGGACTACGGAGGCGACTTCGGCGGCGGGGACTTCGGTGGTGACTTCGGCGGCGGCGGCGACTTCTGAGCGCTACCGCTCGCCGGCGTCCCGGGCGCGGGCCCGCAGCCACAGCAGGCCCAGCACGGGCAGCGCCAGCGGGATGAACAGGTAGCCCCGCCCGTACACCGACCACACCGTCTCGTCGGGGAAGGCCGCCCGGTCGACCAGCGACAGCGTGCCGACCACCAGCACCCCGACCAGCTCCACCGAGACCGCCACCAGGGCCGTGCGCCGGCCGCCCCGGCCACCGCGCACCAGCCCGATCGTGGCGATCAGGTAGACGACCGCGGCCAGCGCCGAGAGCAGGTAGGCCAGCGGCGCCTCGGAGAAGCGGGTGGACAGCTGCACCGCGGCGCGGGCGCCGGCGGCCAGCGTGAAGATCCCGTAGAGGGCCACCAGGACGCGGCCGGGCCCGGCCGCGGTGGCGGCGGGCTGCGCGGCGGGCTCACGCACCGGTCGCCTCCCACACCTGGACCAGCCGCCACACCATGACCCCCACCACCGCCGCCGCGACGGCCAGCACCGTGCCGGCCCACCGCGTCGGCTCGGTGCGGGCCCAGAGCACCCCGGCCACCGGGATCAGCGGGATCGACACGAGGTAGCCGAAGAAGGTGCCGGTCTCCGCGAGGCGGTGCCCGCCGACCAGGCCGGCGACCGCGACGACGACCTGGGCGAGCAGCACCGCCTCCAGCAGGCCGGCGGCGGCGAGGTGCAGCGCCCCGATCCGGCGCCGCGTGGCGGTGGACGCCAGCCCCAGGACGACGAGCAGGACCGCGACGACGGTGGCGAGGGCGGCGAGCGTCGTCACGGGTGGACGGGAGGCGGGACGGCGGACGGCACGCCGCCATCCTCCCCGACCGGCCGGCGGGCCGAGGCGACCGGTGACCGGCGGCTCGGGCCACCCCGGCCGGCTCCGCTGGCGACCGGGACCCCGCCACGACGCCCGGCCGGTCGCGGCGTTCCACGTGGAACGTCGTCCGTTGCGGGCGTGTGACTTCTCACCGCCCGGCGCGCATGCCCGCCTGCGGAGGGGTTAGATCAGGATGCATGTGCGGCCTCTCCGGCGAGATCACCTTCGACGGCTCCCTGGCCGACACGGGGGCGGTGGACCGCATGGTCTGCGCGCTGGTCCCGCGCGGGCCGGACGGCCAGGGGATGTGGAGCGCGGGCCGGGTGGCGTTCGGCCACCGCCGGCTGTCGGTCATCGACCTGTCGAAGGCCGGCGGGCAGCCGATGGTCGACAACGAGCTCGGCCTGACCGCCGTCTTCAACGGGTGCATCTACGACTACAAGGAGCTGCGCGCCGAGCTCGAGGGCCACGGCTACCGCTTCTTCTCCACCAGCGACACCGAGGTCCTGCTCAAGGGCTACCACCACTGGGGCCTGGACTTCGTCGACCACCTGCACGGCATGTTCGCCGTGGTGATCCACGAGCGGGACACCGGCCGGGTCGTGATGGCCCGCGACCGGCTGGGCATCAAGCCGCTCTACGTCGCCGAGACGCCGGGCCGGCTGCGCTTCGCCTCGTCGCTGCCGGCGCTGCTGCGGGCCGGCGACGTCGACACCTCGGTCGACCCGGTCGCGCTGCACCACTACCTCAGCTGGCACGCCGTCGTCCCGGCGCCGCGGACCATCCTCAACGGCGTCCGCAAGCTGCCGCCGGCGACGGTCCGCGTCGTCGAGCCGGACGGCACCGGCCGCGAGCACCGCTACTGGCAGCCCCGCTACGAGCGCCGCGCCGAGCACGCGGGCTGGTCGGCGCGCGACTGGGAGGACGCCGTCGAGGAGGCGCTGCGGGTGGCCGTCCGCCGCCGCCTGGTCGCCGACATCCCCGTCGGCGTGCTGCTCTCCGGCGGCCTGGACTCCAGCCTGATCGTCGGCCTGCTCGCCGAGGAGGGGCAGACCGGCCTGGCCACGTACAGCATCGGCTTCGAGGCGGTGGCCGGCCGCGAGGGCGACGAGTTCCGCTACTCCGACGTCATCGCCGAGCGCTTCGCCACCGACCACCACCGCATCCGCGTCTCCTCCGACGAGCTGGCGGGCGCGCTGGACCACGCGATCGGCGCGATGAGCGAGCCGATGGTCAGCCACGACGTCGTCGCCTTCGACCTGCTCAGCGAGCGGGTGAGCCAGTCCATCCGCGTGGTGCAGTCCGGCCAGGGCGCCGACGAGGTGTTCGCCGGCTACCACTGGTACCCGCCGCTGGCCGGGATCCCGCGCGAGCAGGCGCCGGGCCGGTACGCGGCCGCCTTCTTCGACCGCGACGCGGCGGACATGCGCCGGCTCGTCGCCGACCGGTACGCGCTGGACGACGACCCCTCGATGGCCTTCGTGCGGCAGCACATGGGCGCCGACGGGGCGGAGACGGCGGTGGACGCCGCGCTGCGGCTCGACAGCGAGGTCATGCTCGTCGACGACCCGGTGAAGCGGGTCGACAACATGTCCATGGCCTGGGGCCTGGAGGCCCGGGTGCCCTTCCTCGACCACGACCTGGTCGAGCTGGCCGCCGCCTGCCCGCCGGAGCTCAAGCTCGCCGACGGGGGCAAGGGCGTGCTCAAGGCGATCGGCCGGCGGATCATCCCGGCCGAGGTGATCGACCGGCCCAAGGGCTACTTCCCGGTGCCGGCGATCACCCACCTCGAGGGCAAGGTCCTCTCGCTGGTGCGCGACGCGCTCGGCAGCGGGGCCGCGCGCGACCGCGGCCTGTTCCGCGACGGCTACGTCGACGCGTTGCTGGCCGACCCGAACGGTGAGCTCACGCCGCTGCGCGGCAACAAGCTCTGGCAGCTGGGGCTGCTGGAGCTGTGGCTGCAGACCCACGGGGTGTGAGAGGACGACCGTGACCAGCACCGCCCGGGTGGCCGGCGCGCGACGACGTCCCGGCCCGGTCCCCGCGTTCACCAACCGGTCGGAGAAGCGCCCCTCCGCGCACCAGCGGCGCGGGATGCGCACCGACGTCGTCCTGGACATGGGCTGGGGCCGGCTGGTCTTCGGCCACACGTTCGGCGACCTGCGGCGGGTGCTGGACGCGCTGCGGGCCGAGGAGAGCGGCCGGCGCGACATCTGCGTCTACCCGCGCGACCCCCAGGTGCTGATCGGGCTGGCGCCCGACGAGCTGTTCCTCGACCCCTCGCTGACCTACCGCCTCGACCTGTCCCGCTACCGCGCCCGCGGCGAGCTGATCCGCGGCGTCTTCGTGCGCACGGTGACCTCCGGCGCGGAGATGGACGCGATCAACGACATCTACGCGCGCGCCGGCATGGTGACCGGGGACGCCGACACCATGTGGGCCAACCACCGCACCCGCGCGTTCACCTACCTGGTGGCCGAGGACCGGCGCACGGGGCGGATCGTCGGCACGGTGACCGGCGTCGACCACGCCCTGGCCTTCGGCGACCCGGAGGGCGGCACCAGCCTGTGGTGCCTGGCCGTCGACGCCCAGGACGCGCCGCCCGGCGCCGGCGAGGCCCTGGTGCGCGTGCTCGCCGAGCGCTACGCCGCGCGCGGCCGCGCCTACCTCGACCTGTCGGTCATGTACGACAACGAGCCGGCGATCGCGCTGTACCGCAAGCTCGGCTTCACCCAGGTGCCCGCGGTCTGCGTGAAGCGGAAGAACCCGATCAACTCGCCGCTGTTCGCGGCCCGGCCGCCGGAGCTCGACGAGCTCAACCCCTACGCCCGGATCATCGCCGAGGAGGCGCTGCGCCGCGGCATCCGGGTCGAGGTCACCGACGCCGAGTTCGGCGAGATGCGGCTGTCGCTGGGCGGCCGGGCGGTGCTCACCCGCGAGTCCCTGTCGGAGTTCACCTCGGCGGTGGCCATGAGCCGCTGCGACGACAAGCGGGTCTCCCGCCGGGTCGTGGAGCGGGCCGGCGTCCGGGTCCCCCGCGGCGCCGTCGCCCGCGAGGGCGACCTCGAGGCCGCCGAGGCGCTGCTGGCCGAGACCGGCGAGGTGGTGGTCAAGCCGGCCCGCGGCGAGCAGGGCAAGGGCATCACCGTCGGCGTCCGCGACCGCGAGGGGCTGGAGCGGGCCGTCGCGCTGGCGGCGCTGCACTGCCCCGACGTGCTGGTGGAGGAGCTGGTCCCCGGCGACGACCTGCGCGTCGTCGTGATCGACCACGAGGTGGTCGCCGCCGCCGTCCGCCGGCCCGCCGAGGTCATCGGCGACGGCCGCTCCACCGTGGCCGAGCTCATCCGCGCGCGCAGCCGGCGCCGGGAGCGGGCCACCGGCGGGGAGTCGTCGATCCCGATGGACGGCACGACGGCCGACGTCGTCGCCGACGCCGGGTACGGCATGGACGACGTCCCGCCCAACGGCGAGCGGATCCGCGTGCGCCGGACGGCGAACCTGCACACCGGCGGGACCATCGAGGACGTCACCGACCGGCTGCACCCCGACATCGCCGCGGCGTCGGTGCGGGCCAGCCGGGCGCTGGGCATCCCGGTCACCGGGCTGGACTTCATGGTCCCCGACGTCGAGGGCCCCGAGCACGTGTTCATCGAGGCCAACGAGCGCCCCGGGCTGGCCAACCACGAGCCGCGGCCGACCGCCGTCCGCTTCGTCGACCTGCTGTTCCCCGAGACCCGCCGCTGAGCCGTCTATCGTCCGTGCCGATGGACGGCGAGCGGTCGGGCCGCGGCCGCGAGCGCGCCGTCGTCGCGGCGGTCGCGGTGGGCGGCGTGCTGGGCGCGGAGGCGCGGTACGCCCTCGACCGGTGGGCCGGCGCCCCCGTCGGCGCGTGGCCGTGGGCCACGTGGTGGATCAACGTCGGCGGCTCGTTCCTGCTCGGCGTCCTCGTGGCGGTGCTCACCGCGCTGCCCCGGCCGCACCGCCTCGCCCGTCCCTTCCTCGGCACGGGCGTGCTCGGCGGCTTCACCACCTTCTCCACCGCGATGGTCCAGGTGCCCGAGCTGGCCCGCGCGGGCCGGCCCGTCGCGGCGGCCGGCTACCTGGTGGGGACGGCGCTCGCCGCGGTGCTGGCCGCCGCGCTGGGCCTGGGCCTGGTCCGCGCCGCCGTGCGCCGGCGCGCCCGGTGAGCTGGCTCTGGGTGGGCCTGGGCGCCGTCGTCGGCGCGCCGGCCCGCCACCTCGCCGACCGCTGGGTGCGGCGCCGGCTCGGCGGCGCCCTCCCGTGGGGCACGCTGGCGGTGAACGTCGTCGCCTCGTTCGTGCTCGGCGTCCTCGCCGGCGCCGCCGACGCCGTCTCCCCCGCGCTCGCCCTGGGCCTGGGCACCGGCTTCTGCGGCGCCCTGTCGACGTACAGCACCTTCAGCCACGACACCGTGCGGCTGGTGGAGACGGGAGCGTGGGTGCGCGGCCTGGCCAACGTGGTGGTCTCGCTGCTGGCCGGGCTCGGCGCGGTGGTCCTCGGCTGGGCCGCGGGGGCGGCCGTCCTCTAGCCCCTGGTGCTTCCGGCCCCGGGGGTCCATAGGATCCACCGTGATGGTCGACACCGGTGACGTGGCAGAAGAATCGGACGTGCGGGCCGACAGCCCCGTCGTCGTCGTCGCCAACCGGCTGCCGGTGGACCAGGTGACCGACCCCGACGGGACGACGCGCTGGCAGCGCAGCCCGGGCGGGCTGGTGACGGCGCTGGAGCCGTTCGTGGCCGGCCGCGGCGGCGCGTGGGTGGGCTGGTCGGGCTCGGCCGGGGAGGCGCCGGAGCCGTTCGAGTCCGGGGGCATGTCGCTGATCCCCGTGCCGCTCTCCGAGGAGGAGGTCGACGGCTACTACGAGGGCATGTCCAACGCCTCGCTGTGGCCGCTGTACCACGACGTCGTCGAGAAGCCCGAGTACCACCGGCGCTGGTGGGACACCTACGTCCAGGTCAACAAGCGCTTCGCCGCCCGCGCCGCCGAGGTGGCGGCGGAGGGCGCCACGGTCTGGGTGCACGACTACCAGCTGCAGCTGGTACCGGCCCTGCTGCGCCAGCAGCGGCCCGACCTGACCATCGGCTTCTTCCTGCACATCCCCTTCCCGCCCTTCGAGCTGTTCACCCAGCTGCCCTGGCGGCAGGCGGTCATCGAGGGGCTGCTCGGCGCCGACCTCGTCGGCTTCCAGCGGCCGGCGGCGGCGGCGAACTTCGTCCAGCTCGCCCGCCGCCTGCACGAGCTGCCGACCCGCGGCAACGTGATCGAGTACGACGGCCGCCAGGTGGTCGCCAAGGCGTTCCCGATCTCGATCGACGTGGACTCCTTCGACCGGCTGGCCTCCTCCGAGGAGGTCATCGCCCGGGCCAAGGAGATCCGCGCCGAGCTGGGCAGCCCGGAGAAGATGATCCTGGGCGTCGACCGGCTCGACTACACCAAGGGCATCAGCGTGCGGCTCAACGCCTTCCAGGAGCTGCTGGAGGACGGCGTCATCACCGCTCCGGAGACCGTGCTGGTGCAGGTCGCCACGCCCAGCCGCGAGCGGGTCGAGCACTACGTGCACATGCGGGAGACCATCGAGCAGCAGGTGGGCCACATCAACGGGGTGTTCGGCTCGATCGCCGGCCCCGCGGTGCACTATTTCAACCAGTCGATGCCCCGCGAGGAGCTCGCCGCGCTCTACCGCGCCGCCGACGTCATGCTCGTGACGCCGTACCGCGACGGCATGAACCTGGTGGCCAAGGAGTACGTCGCCGCACGCGGCGACCTCGGCGGCGCGCTGGTGCTCTCGGAGTTCGCCGGGGCCGCGGCCGAGCTCCGGCAGGCCTACCTGGTCAACCCGCACGACGTCGCCGGGGTGAAGAACCAGCTGGTGCGCGCCCTGCGGCAGGAGCCGGGCGAGGGGCGCAAGCGCATGCGGGCCATGCGCCGGCACCTGTTCCGCAACGACCTCGAGCACTGGGCCAGCTCGTTCTTCGACGCGCTGACGGCATGACCGGGGTCCCGGCCGACCTGCACGCCGCTCTCGCCGCGGTGGCCCGGCGCCGGCCGCTGCTGGTGGCCAGCGACTACGACGGCGTCCTGTCCCCGCTGGTGGGCGACCCCTCGGCCGCGGTCCCGCAGCCGGGCGTCGCCGACGCGCTGCGCCGGGTGGCCGCCGCCGACGGCGTCACCGTCGCGCTGGTGAGCGGCCGCGGCGTGGCCGACCTGCGGCGCACCAGCGGGCTGACCGGCGCCTACCGCTGGGTCGGCAGCCACGGCGCGGAGTTCGACGGTCCGCTGACCGGTGAGTCCGCCGACCGCCGCGATGCCCTGGCGGCGCTGCTGGAGCCGGTCGTGCGAGAGGTCGCCGGCGCCCGCCTCGAGGTGAAGCCGGCCAGCGTCGCGGTGCACGTCCGGCAGGTCCCCGACCCGGCCGCCGGCGCCGCGCTGCTGGAACGAGTCCGCACGCTGGTCGATCCGTCACTGACGATGAAGCCGGGCAAGGCGGTGCTCGAGCTGGCCGTCACCGACGCCGACAAGGGCGGCGCGCTGCGCCGCCTGCGCGCCGAGCTGGGGGCCGCGGCCGCGGTCTACCTCGGCGACGACGTCACCGACGAGGACGGGTTCCGGGCGCTCGGCCCCGACGACGTGCCGGTCAAGGTGGGCGAGGGGCCGACCGCGGCCCGCCACCGGGTGGCCGACCCCGCCGCCGTCGTGGCCCTCCTGGAGGACCTCGCCGACCTGCTCGGCTGAGCGCACCGGCCGCAGCGGCAGCCGGTGCGCCGGGACCGGTTCCCCGGTGACCGGACGGGCTGAGGACGGTCGCAGTCCTCCGCGTGTCGACACGTCCCCGCTCGCGCCCGCGCGACCTCGACGTCCTCCTCCCCGCTGCCCGGACGAGCCGCGCACGGCCATTCCCCGATGTCGACAAATGCGTCGCAGAAATCCGCTGACCACCGTTCTGGGAAACGATTCGGTGGAGTGGGTGGAATCAACCCAACGTGCGTGGCTGGAGTGGCAACAATCGTCGCGCGCCATTCCCCGTTCGCGTTCCCTGGAGATGTCCCATGAGGTCCACCGCCGCACCCGGGAAGCCGCCGGGCTGGTTCGCCAACCGGCCGCTCGCGGTCAAGTTCGGCTCGCTCGTCGCCGTCGTCGTGCTCGCCTTCGGCGGCCTGCTGGGCGCGGTGCTCATCGGCATCGCCGACGTCCACGAGGCCAACGACGAGCTCAACCGGCTCAACGAGGCCCAGGAGCTGGTCCTCCAGCTCGACACCCGGGCCAGCGAGCTCAAGGTCGACGGCTTCAAGGCCGTCGTCCGCGACGACCCGGCCGAGCAGCTCGGGGAGCTCGCCGAGGACATCGCCACCCCCGAGGCCCTGCTGGACGAGCTGGAGGGCATCGAGCTCGACGGCGCCAGCCAGGCCGCGCTGCTGGAGCTGCAGGCCACGTTCGGGGACTACACCGCCGCGATCGGCGTCTTCGTCGAGAGCGCCGTCGCCGACCAGGCCGCGGCCCGCGTCCGGTGGGAGCAGATCCAGGCGGCCAACGACCTCACCGACGGTGCCGTGAGCGCAGCCAAGGACGCCCTGGCCACCGAGTCCGACGCCGCGCAGACGGTGCTCGACGACGCGATCGCCCGCACCCGGCTCATCAGCGTGGTCACCGCCGTCGTCGGCCTCGCCCTGCTCGTCCTCATCGCGGTGCTCACCATGCGGTCGATCACCGGGCCGGTCCGCAGGGTCAAGGCCTCGCTCGAGGCGCTGGCCACCGGCGACCTGACCGTGGCCACCGGGATCCGCAGCAGGGACGAGGTCGGCCGGATGGCGGCGGCGCTCGACACCGCGCAGGCCAGCCTGCGCGACGTCCTCGCCCTGGTCGCCGGGTCCGCCGGCGCCGTCGCCGGCAGCGCCGAGGAACTGTCGGCGTCCGCCACCCAGATCGCCGCATCCGCCGAGGAGACCAGCACCCAGTCCGGCGTCGTCTCCGCCGCCGCGGAGGAGGTCTCCCGCAGCGTGGAGACCGTCGCGGCCGGGGCCGAGCAGATGGGCGCCTCGATCCGGGAGATCGCCTCCAACGCCGCCGAGGCCAGCGAGGTGGCGGACAAGGCCGTCTCGGCCGCGGCGTCGACCACCGCCACGGTGGCCAAGCTGGGCGAGTCGTCCGCGGAGATCGGCAACGTGGTCAAGGTGATCACCTCGATCGCGGAGCAGACCAACCTGCTGGCGCTCAACGCCACGATCGAGGCGGCGCGGGCCGGGGAGGCGGGCAAGGGGTTCGCCGTCGTCGCGAACGAGGTCAAGGAGCTGGCCCAGGAGACGGCGAAGGCGACCGAGGACATCGCCCGCCGGGTGGAGGCGATCCAGGGCGACACCTCGGCCGCGGTCGCGGCGATCGAGGAGATCTCCGAGATCGTCGCCCAGATCAGCGACCGGCAGGCCACGATCGCCTCGGCGGTGGAGGAGCAGACCGCCACCACCCAGGAGATGTCGCGCTCGGTGACCGAGGCGGCCGGCGGCACCAGCCAGATCGCCGAGAACATCACCAGCGTCTCGGCCGCGGCCGGGGACACCACGCAGGCGCTCAGCCAGACCCGCACCGCGGTGGACGAGCTGTCGCGGATGTCGGCGGACCTGCGCGCGACGGTCGGCCGCTTCACCTACTGAGGCCCGCTCGCGGGATCGACGCCCGGGCGGGGGCGGCGCGCGGGCGCCGCCCCCGCCGACGGCGGCCGGAAATGCCCGCCGACCATTACCGGCGCTTTGTCGACAATGGAGGGGGAGGTCGTCGAACTACTTTTCCCGGCTAACTTCGACACGCCCGCGCAATGGCGCGGAACGGATCCGGCTCGACCTAACTTCGTCGCCGCAACGCCTGTGACTCCTGTGCCCAGAGGCACGGAACACGGTGCGGCGCGTCTCGTCGATCCGCATCCGGGAGTTCCCCTTGTCCGCCACCCCGTCATCCGCCCGCACCGGGCGGTCGTCCTCGTCGTCGCGGCGGTTCCGCGACCTCTCCGTCGCCGTCAAGATCACCGTCGCCGTCGGCCTCGCGGTCGTGGTGACCGTGCTGACCGGCGTCCTCGGCCTGCGGGAGCTCTCCGCCTCGGCCGAGCGCACGGCGGACATGCACCAGCAGAACGTCCTGGGGGCCCAGCTGGCCCAGGAGATCCGCTTCCAGTTCCTGGCCAGCCGCTTCAACTCCACCAACGCCACCTACGCGCCCGACCCGCAGGCCGAGCAGCAGTACGTCGCCGCCCGCGACGAGGCCCGCGCCGAGCTGGCCGTCGCCGGCGAGCGCCTGCTCGAGGACACCCACCCCACGCCGGAGATCCGCGAGGCGACGACCCGTGCCCTCGCCGACGTCGACGAGTACATCGAGGTGGGCAACCAGCTCGACGCGCTGGCCGCCGCGGGGCGGATGGCCGAGTTCAACCAGCTGCGCGCCCAGACCGTCGCGCCGCTCAGCCAGCAGATCGTCGAGGAGCTCCAGGCCCTCTCCGAGCTGGCGGCCACGGCCGCGGAGGAGCAGGCCACCGAGGCGGCCGACGCCTACGCCTCGACCCGCACCTTCCTCGTCGCGGTCATCGTCGTCGGCGCCGTGCTCGCGCTGGCCTTCGGCATCCTGGTCGCCCGCGGCATCACCCGCGCGCTGGACCGGGTGCGCGGCTCCGCGGAGCGGCTGGCGGAAGGCGACCTGACCCACCGGGCCCAGGTGGACCAGCGCGACGAGGTCGGCCGGATGGCCACGGCGATCGACGCCGCCCAGGACCGGCTGCGCGAGCTGATGGCGTCGGTGGTGTCCTCGGCGGACGCGGTGGCGGCGTCGTCGGAGGAGCTGTCGGCGTCCTCGGCGCAGATCTCGGCCTCGGCCGAGGAGACCTCGGCGCAGTCCGGGGTGGTGGCGTCCGCGGCGGAGGAGGTCAGCCGCAACGTGCAGACCGTCGCCGCCGGCGCGGAGCAGATGGGCGCCTCGATCCGGGAGATCGCGTCGAACGCGGCCGAGGCCAGCGAGGTCGCCTCGCGGGCCGTCACTGCCGCCGAGACGACCACCGCCACGGTGGCCAAGCTGGGCGAGTCCTCCGCGGAGATCGGCAACGTGGTCAAGGTGATCACCTCGATCGCGGAGCAGACCAACCTGCTCGCGCTCAACGCGACCATCGAGGCGGCGCGGGCGGGCGAGGCGGGCAAGGGCTTCGCGGTGGTGGCCAACGAGGTCAAGGAGCTGGCCCAGGAGACGGCGAAGGCGACCGAGGACATCGCCCGCCGGGTGGAGGCGATCCAGCACGACACCGGTGCGGCGGTCGAGGCGATCGCCGAGATCAGCGCGATCGTCGCGCAGATCTCCGACCGGCAGACCACGATCGCCTCCGCGGTGGAGGAGCAGACCGCGACGACGAACGAGATGTCGCGGTCGGTGCAGGAGGCCGCCGGCGGCTCGGGGCAGATCGCGGAGAACATCACCAGCGTCTCCACCGCCGCCGACTCCACCACCCAGGCCCTGACCCAGACCCGCACCGCCGTCGACGAGCTCTCCCGCATGGCCGCCGACCTGCGGGCCACCGTGGGCCGCTTCACCTACTGAACCCGACGACAGACCAGGAGACCCACCCCATGGACGACCGCAACGCCGCGGCTGCAGCGCCCCACTGGTGGCGCGACCGCGGGGTCCGCGCCCGCATCTTCGGACTCACCGGCGTCCTCCTCGCGGGACTGCTCGCGGTGACCCTGACCAGCGCGATCAGCCGCTCCCGCGTCGCCGAGCTGAACGACGAGGTGACGGCGGCCGTCGAGGTGCAGCGCCAGGTCGAGGCGGCGCGCTACGACCTGCTCTGGGCGGCCAACTGGCAGAACATCACCGCCTGGCGGGCGCGGGTCGACGGCGGTGCCGTGGCCGCGGCCCCGAACGGCGACAACGTGCCCAACTACGAGGACGGCGCCGCCGGCTTCGAGGAGCTCTTCGCGATCGACCGCAGCCGGCTCGACGCCACCGCCCGCGAGAGCCTGGACACCATCCAGGAGAACTGGCAGGCGATGAGCGCCTACAACGACCAGATCTTCGCGCTCTGGGGGCAGGGGCGGCTCGACGAGGGCGACGCCGTCTCCACCGGAGAGAAGTGGGACGTCTTCTACGTCCTGGACCAGGCCATGACCGAGCTGGTGGCCTCGGTCGACGCCCGGGTGGTCGAGGCCCGCGCCGACGCGGCGGACGCCGAGGAGACGGCGGGGCTGATCGCCACGGTGGTCACCGCGGTCGCGGTCCTCCTCGGGCTGGTGGTGGCCTTCACGGTGTCCCGCCGGATCGCCGCGGGCGTCCGCGAGGTGCAGGGGGGCCTCGAGCGGGTGGCCGCCGGCGACCTGACCGTCCGGCTGCCCGTGCGGGCCGGCGACGAGCTCGGCCGCATGGCCACGGCGCTGAACAGCGCGGCGGCCACCATGGCCGGCACGGTCAGGGACATCGCCTCGTCGGCGGACGCGGTGGCGGCGTCGTCAGAGGAGCTGTCGGCGTCCTCGGCGCAGATCTCGGCCTCGGCCGAGGAGACCTCGGCGCAGTCCGGGGTGGTGGCGTCCGCGGCGGAGGAGGTCAGCCGCAACGTGCAGACCGTCGCCGCCGGCGCGGAGCAGATGGGCGCCTCGATCCGGGAGATCGCGTCGAACGCGGCCGAGGCCAGCGAGGTCGCCTCGCGGGCCGTCACTGCCGCCGAGACGACCACCGCCACGGTGGCCAAGCTGGGCGAGTCCTCCGCGGAGATCGGCAACGTGGTCAAGGTGATCACGAGCATCGCCGAGCAGACCAACCTGCTCGCGCTCAACGCGACCATCGAGGCGGCGCGGGCGGGCGAGGCGGGCAAGGGCTTCGCGGTGGTGGCCAACGAGGTCAAGGAGCTGGCCCAGGAGACGGCGAAGGCGACCGAGGACATCGCCCGCCGGGTGGAGGCGATCCAGCACGACACCGGTGCGGCGGTCGAGGCGATCGCCGAGATCAGCGCGATCGTCGCGCAGATCTCCGACCGGCAGACCACGATCGCCAGCGCCGTGGAGGAGCAGACCGCGACGACGAACGAGATGTCGCGGTCGGTGCAGGAGGCCGCCGGCGGGTCCGGGCAGATCGCGGAGAACATCACCAGCGTCTCCACCGCCGCCGACTCCACCACGCAGGCGCTCGCCCAGACGCGCACCGCGGTCGGTGAGCTCTCCCGGATGGCGGCCGACCTGCGCAGCACGGTGGGGCGCTTCACGTACTGATCCGTTCCTCGCGCCGTTCCCGGGGCCGTGCCGACCGCCGTCCGCACGGCCCCGTGGTCGCGGGCCCCGTCCTCCCTCCGGGGGAGCGGCCCGCGGAACGCTTCAAAACAGAACGTCATCGGCCGATTCATCCGCTGCCGGCCGACCAGCCGGACCGTCCGACCAGAGAGGTGTGGCATGCGCGCAGGCCCGGCCGACCCCGCGCCCGAGCTCGCGGGCACCTCGACGATGACCACCCGTCTCGTCCTGCGTCTCGCCGACCACGTCGGCGGCGAGGGCACGGCGCGACGGGTCCTCGCGCGTGCCGGGCTGGAGTCGCAGGAGACCGAACTGACCAGCGCCCACGGCCGGGTGCCCTACCCGACCAAGCTCCGCCTGATGGACGCCCTCGCCGACGAACTCCGCGACCCCGACGTCGGGCGGCGCCTCGGTGCCGCCGCGCTCCTGGACCCGGCGCTCGCCCCCTTCCGGGCGGTGGTCAGGGCGGTCGGCTCCCCGGAGGCGGTCCTGCGCCACGTCTCGCGCGTCTCCACCCGGCTGGACACGGCCACGGTCTTCCGGTGCCTGGAGAGCGTCCCGGGGCGGGCGCGGTTGAGCTGGCGCGTGCTGCCGCCGCACCGACCCAGCCGGATCGACTGCGACTACACCGTCGGCATGCTGGAGCAGGTGCCCGTCCTGTTCGGCCTTCCTCCGGCGGAGGTCCAGCACGAGACCTGCCAGGTGGACGGGGCGCAGGAGTGCCGCTACACGGTCACGTGGCACGAGCGGGGACGTCGCCGGGGACGGGATCGCCGCGGCACCCCGGCCGGACGTGCGCTGTCCCTCGACGCAGCCGTCCTGGTGGAGGACCGGCTGGGCGGCCTCCAGGAGGCGGTGACCGATCTCGCCGGCGAGGTCTCGCTCGAGGAGACGCTGGACCGGGTGGCCCAGCGGGCCGACCGCGCCGTCCACGCCCCCGGCCACGTGCTGGACGTCCGGCTCCCCGGCGGGAACAGGCACGTCCGGTCCCGCGGCCTCGGGGACCGTGTGCTGCGGGAGCTGGGGGACCGTCGGCTGCGTCCCGGGCTGCAGCGGGTGGGTGGTGCGGAGGTGCTCGCCGTGCCCGTGACCGGGGCGACGGGCGCCTACGGCGTGCTGGCCGCGGTGGCCCAGCCGGGGCAGGCCTTCTTCCCCGAGGACGAGGCGATGCTGGCCGCCTTCGCGCGGCACGCCGCCGTCGCCGTGCGCATGGCCGGCCTGCTGACCGAGGCGAAGGCCCACGAGGAGACCGCTCGTCTCCTGCTGAGCGTCGCGCGGAAGCTGGCCGGCCGGCGGTCGGTGCGTCAGATCGCCCAGGAGGTCGCCGACGCCGTCCCGGTGCTCTCCTCGGCCGACCGGTCGGCGGTGGCCCTGTGGGAGCCAGGGGTGGAGGGCATCTGGATCGCGGGCGCCAGCGGGTGGCCCGACGACCTCGTGGGCAAGGTCGCGGACTACGTGACCAGCACCGAGGAGAGCCCGGAGCTGTGCCAGATGGTCAGCCGCGGTCAGCCGATGCTGGTGGACCGCACCGCTTCCCCCTGGGCCCGGGACGTGCTCGACGAGTTCGGCCTGCGGGCGATGGCCGGTGTGCCGATCACCTCCGACGGCCGGCTGGCGGGGATCGTGCTCGCCTACTGGGCCGACGGCGAGCCCCCCGCAGCGCTCGACGACACCCTGGTGGAGCGGCTGTGGGGCCTCGCGGGCCTGGCGGGGGTGGCGCTGGACAACAGCAAGCTGCTCGACGAGGTGCGCTGGCAGGCCGCCCACGACGCGCTGACCGGCCTGCCGAACCGGGCCGAGTTCGAGACCCGGCTGGCGGCCACCACCGAACGGCTCGGGCGGGACCTGGCGTCGTGCGCGGTGCTGTTCTGCGACGTCAGCCGGCTCGCGCGCATCAACGACAGCCTCGGGCACGAGGCCGGCGACCACGTGCTGCGGCAGGTCGGTCAGCGCCTGGCCTCCGCGGTGCGCGAGGGCGACCTGGTCGCGCGGTACAGCGGTGACGAGTTCGCCGTCCTGCTGCTCGACGTGGGGACGGCGGAGGCGCGGCGCGTCGCCGCCCGGATCAGGGACGGCCTGTCCCGTCCGGTGCGGGCCGGGGACGGCGAGGTGTTCGTGGAGCTGGCCACGGGGACCGCCGTCGCCACGGCGAGCACGGCCGGGGACGACCGCCCGGCGCTGGCCCGCGGGCTGCTCGCCCGGGCGACCGAGGACATGCACGCGAGCAGGGCACGCAGCCGGGGGCTGCCGGCGCGACCGGACCGGTCACCGCAGCGGCTGCGCCTGGAGACCGAGCTGCACGGTGCGGTGCGGCGGGACGAGATCCGGGTGCACTACCAGCCGCAGGTGGAGATCCTCACCGGCCGGCCGGTGGCGGTGGAGGCCCTGGCCCGATGGGTCCACCCCGAGCTCGGTCCGGTCCCGCCGGACGTGTTCATCCCGCTGGCCGAGGACTGCGGGCTGATCCACGAGATCGGCACCCACGTCCTGCGGGAGGCCTGCCGCACCGTCGCGGGGTGGGGCGCCGACGGCGTGGCGCTCGAGGTGTCGGTCAACGTGTCGGCCGCCCAGCTGGGGCGGTCGGACTTCACCGACCTGGTCCGGCGGATCCTCGACGAGACCGGCCTGCGCGGTGAGCGCCTGACGCTCGAGATCACCGAGAGCCAGGTGGTCACGGACCTGGCCGAGCGGAACCGGCACCTGCGCCGGCTGCGCTCCCTCGGGCTGGGCATCTCGGTGGACGACTTCGGGACCGGCTACTCCTCCCTCGCCCAGCTGCACCGGCTGCCGGCGACCGAGGTGAAGATCGACCGGAGCTTCATGGCGACGTCCGCCGGCGGGGACCTCGCCGGTCTCGTCGCCGGCATCGTCGGCCTGGGGCACGGTCTGGGCCTGCGGGTCGTGGCCGAAGGGGTGGAGACGCCGGCGCAGCTCCACGCGCTCGCGGCCATCGGCTGCGACCGCGCGCAGGGCTACCTCCTGGGCCGGCCCGCTGACGCCGCCGCCGTCCTCGGCGCCCTGCGCGAATGCCCGGTGAATTCCACCGCCATTCCTGACCCGCGCTGACCCGACTGCGGGAAGTCGTGCGTGTCGACAAATCCCGGCCCCGGAACGGTGACCGGCACATCGCGTAACGATCGTCACAGATGTGCGCGGAAATGTGTCGTCGATCGCTCGAGGTGGTCCAACCTTCCACCCGTTCCTCTCCTGCCGAGACCCCATGGAGAACCGATGTCCCCGCGCACCTCCTCCCGCCGACGAGGGGGCTGGTTCGCCGACCGGCCGGTCGGCGCCAAGATCGGGGCGGCCGTCGCGCTGCTCGCGATCGTCGTCCTGGCCACCAACGCCCTCGCGATCATGCGGATCCAGGAGCTGCGGGACGGCCAGGAGCAGATCTACACCGAGAACCTGCAGCCCCTGAACGCGCTGTCCGCCGTGCAGCGGGCCACCGCCGCCCACCGCGCCCGCGTGCTCGAGTACGCCGTCTCCGACCCCGCGCGCCGGCAGGAGCTGCGCGGGGAGATGGACGAGAAGCAGGCCGACGTCGAGGCCGCGCTCGCCGAGTACCAGCCGTTCGTCATCGACCGGGCCGCGATGGACAAGTACCTCGGCGCCCGCGAGCAGTTCCTCGCCACCAACGAGGCCCAGCTGTTCCCGGCCGCCGACGCCGGCGACCTGACCGCCTACGCGCAGATCTACCGCGAGGTCTCCAGCCCGCTGCTCACCGACATCGCCGACGGCCTCGAGGAGGAGGGCGTCGCCCAGTCCGCCGAGGCCGCCGCGCGCAACGCCGAGGCCGCGGACGCCGCGGACGCCGCGATCCTGACGCTCGTCGTCACCGCGCTCGGCTCCGTGCTCGTCGCCGGCGTCGCCACCGTGCTGATCGTCCGGCGCATCACCGGCACCGTCCGTTCCGTGCAGCGGACCGCCGAGGCCCTGGCCCAGGGCGACCTGACGGTCCGCACCGGCGTCGAGTCGCGCGACGAGCTCGGCCGGATGGCCGCCGCGCTGGACCGCGCGCAGGACAGCCTCGGGCAGGTCATGTCGTCCGTGGTCGCGTCGGCGGACGCGGTGGCCGCCTCGTCGGAGGAGCTGTCGGCGTCCTCGGCGCAGATCTCCGCCTCGGCGGAGGAGACCTCGGCCCAGTCGGGCGTGGTCTCGGCGGCCGCGGAGGAGGTCAGCCGGAACGTGCAGACGGTGGCCGCCGGCGCGGAGCAGATGGGCGCCTCCATCCGGGAGATCGCCAGCAACGCCGCGGAGGCCAGCGAGGTCGCCGCGCGCGCCGTGACGGCGGCCGAGACCACCACCGCGACGGTGGCCAAGCTGGGCGAGTCGTCGGCCGAGATCGGCAACGTCGTCAAGGTCATCACCTCGATCGCCGAGCAGACCAACCTGCTGGCCCTGAACGCCACGATCGAGGCGGCGCGGGCCGGGGAGGCGGGCAAGGGGTTCGCCGTCGTGGCCAACGAGGTCAAGGAGCTGGCCCAGGAGACGGCGAAGGCGACCGAGGACATCGCCCGGCGGGTGGAGACGATCCAGCACGACACCGGGGCCGCCGTCGCCGCCATCGAGGAGATCTCGGCGATCGTCGCGCAGATCAGCGACCGGCAGACCACCATCGCGTCCGCGGTGGAGGAGCAGACGGCGACCACCAACGAGATGAGCCGCTCGGTGCAGGAGGCCGCCGGCGGCACCGGTCAGATCGCCGACAACATCACCAGCGTCTCCACGGCGGCCGGCGCGACCACGCAGGCGCTCACCCAGACGCGCACCGCGGTGGACGAGCTGTCGCGGATGGCGGCGGACCTGCGCAGCGCGGTGGGCCGCTTCTCCTACTGACCGCAGGCACGCGTGTCCCGCCAGAGGGGGGTCGGTGGTCTCCACCGGCCCCCCTCCCGCCATTTCCCGGAATGCGCGACGGATCAGCATGTCGACACGGCAGGAACGGTTGCCGGACCATTCCGCGGCGCGGTGACGGACACGGCAGGAATTGCGGACGAACCTGATTCGGAAACGGCCGCAACTTCGGCCGGCCACCCGGCGGCACGTCCCGCCGGGGCCGGCTCCCCCCGCGGCGGGCATCCGCCGCCGTCGGGGCCGACGACACCGTTCTCGGGAGTTCCGCACCAATGAGCACCACCCCCCGACCCCTGTCCCGCTCCGCGTGGTGGGACGACCGCGAGGTCGCGACCAAGGTCCTGACGGCCGTAGCGGCCGCCACGCTCGTCGCCGTCCTGATCGGGTTCTCGGGCGTCCAGTCCCTGCTCGCCGCCGCCGACCGCACCGAGCGGATGTACGACCGCAACCTGCAGGGCCTCTCCAACGCCGCCGCGATGCGCAACGCCATGCAGAGCGTCCGCATCGCCAGCCGCGACGCCGCGCTGTCCACCGATCCCGTGACCGCGCGGAAGGCGCTGGACACCATCCCGGCGTTCCGGGACCGCTTCGAGGAGGTCCTGGCCGACATCCGCCGCGACGACCAGACCCGGGAGACCACCGAGCTGCTCGACCGGATCGAGGCTGACTTCGCGGAGTACCTCCACCACGTCGAGACGACGGTGACGCCGCTCGTCCTCGTCGACGACACCGACGGCTGGCGAGCGTTCAACGAGGCGGTGCTCCGGCCCCTCTCGGACGAGCTGCAGGCCGACCTGCAGACCTTCCTCGAGGCCCAGCGCACCGAGGCCGCGGCAGCCGCCGAGGCCGCCCGGGAGGCCGCCGACGACCAGGTGGCCACGTCGGTCGTGGTGGTGCTCGCCGGCGCCGTCCTGGCCGTCGGCCTGGGCCTGGTCGTCGCGAAGGGCGTGGCGCGCGGCGTCGCCCGCGTGCAGCGGGTCGCGGAGGCCCTGGCGGCGGGCGACCTGACCCGGACGACGGACCTGCGCACCCGCGACGAACTGGGCCGCATGGGCGCGGCGCTGGACACGGCGGTGGGCGAGCTGCGCGAGCTGATGGCGTCGGTGGTGTCCTCGGCGGACGCGGTGGCGGCCTCGTCGGAGGAGCTGTCGGCGTCCTCGGCGCAGATCTCGGCCTCGGCGGAGGAGACCTCGGCGCAGTCCGGGGTGGTGGCGTCCGCGGCGGAGGAGGTCAGCCGCAACGTGCAGACCGTCGCCGCCGGCGCGGAGCAGATGGGCGCCTCGATCCGGGAGATCGCGTCGAACGCGGCCGAGGCCAGCGAGGTCGCCTCGCGGGCCGTCACTGCCGCCGAGACGACCACCGCCACGGTGGCCAAGCTGGGCGAGTCCTCCGCGGAGATCGGCAACGTGGTCAAGGTGATCACGAGCATCGCCGAGCAGACCAACCTGCTCGCGCTCAACGCCACGATCGAGGCGGCGCGGGCGGGCGAGGCGGGCAAGGGCTTCGCGGTGGTGGCCAACGAGGTCAAGGAGCTGGCCCAGGAGACGGCGAAGGCGACCGAGGACATCGCCCGCCGGGTCGAGGCGATCCAGCACGACACCGGTGCGGCGGTCGAGGCGATCGCCGAGATCAGCGCGATCGTCGCGCAGATCTCCGACCGGCAGACCACGATCGCCAGCGCCGTGGAGGAGCAGACCGCGACGACGAACGAGATGTCGCGGTCGGTGCAGGAGGCCGCCGGCGGCTCGGGGCAGATCGCCGACAACATCACCAGCGTCTCCACCGCCGCCGACTCCACCACCCAGGCCCTGACCCAGACCCGCACCGCCGTCGACGAGCTCTCCCGCATGGCCGCCGACCTCCGGGCGACCGTGGGCCGCTTCACCTACTGATCCTGCCGATCCGGGGCCATGCGGACGACGACGTCCGCACGGCCCCTCTGCATTTCCCGGCAGTGCCGACCGCCCCGATCGTGTCGACATGCGGTTACGGACCAGCCATTCCGCGACAAATGGGTCATAGTGGTTGGAAGGTGCAACCGAGGACTTTGGTCCCGACCTTTCCGGGACCTTGTCCAGGGAGTTCGCACGCAATTCACGACGCGCCGGATAAATGAACCGGACGGTCGTGATCCGCCTTTACCTTGGGCGCCGTCGAGCGCGTGCACCGGCGCACCGTCGGCCGACGTCCCCACGGAACCGACCGGACCAGAGCCGGTGCGCGTCCCTCCCCCACCCCCGCTGCGGCGGCCGTTCGAGGAGCCCCCATGCCCGACCCCACGACGGACGGCGCGCACGTCCGCGCCGACGCCCAGGCCCGACGGGGCGGCTGGTTCGCCGACCGCCCCGTCGCCGTGAAGATCGGCGCCGCCCTGGCCCTGCTGGCCGCGGTCGCGATCACGGTCAGCGGCGTGGCGGTGCAGCGGATCGGCACGTTGGCCGACGCCCAGCAGGTCCTCTACAGCGACAGCATCGTGCCCCTCGAGCGGCTCGGTGAGCTGCAGCGGACCTTCCAGGGCGACCGGGCCCGCTACAACATGTACGCGCTGGCCGACGCCGCCGCCCGGGCGGACCTCAAGGTCCAGTTCGCCGAGCGCAAGCAGCTGCTCGAGGAGCAGGCGCGGGCCTACGTCGACTCGCTGAACGACCCCGCCGACTTCGACGGCCTGCAGCAGGGGCTCGACGACTACTACGCCCTCGCCGAGCAGCAGCTGGTCCCCGCGGCGGACGCCGGCGACACGGCCACCGTCTCCGCGCTCGTCCAGGGGCCGATGGCCGAGGCCGCGCGCGGGCTGTCGGACGCCTTCGGTGCCGAGCAGGCGCGCCAGGGCGAGGACGCCCGGGCCGACGCCGACGAGGCGGCGGCGCTCGCCACCACGGCGACGGTCGTCGTCTGGGTGTCCCTCGCCATCGGCATCGCGCTGGCGGCCGGCCTCGCCCTCCTGGTGGTGCGGCAGATCGTCCGCACCGTCCGCTCCGTCCAGACGTCGGTCGACGCGCTGGCCGCCGGTGACCTGACGGTCACCCCGGACGCCCGTTCCCGCGACGAGCTGGGCCGGATGGCCGCCTCGATGGCGGCGGCGCAGCGCAACCTGCGCACGGTGCTGGGCTCGGTGGCCTCGTCGGCGGACGCGGTGGCGGCGTCGTCGGAGGAGCTCTCGGCGTCCTCGGCGCAGATCTCGGCCTCGGCGGAGGAGACCTCGGCGCAGTCCGGTG